>RGWK01000510.1 GCA_010029775.1 Gammaproteobacteria bacterium | reverse complement strand
CAACGCTTCGTCAGTGTCTCGAGGGAGAGACGCCGAGTGAGGAGGGCTTGCAACGCTTGTTCGCGGCGGACGGCGCAGAGTTTCATGCGGTGGTTCGTGCGGCCGATGACTTGCGTCGCAGGCATTGCGGCGACACGGTGAGTTACGTCGTCAATCGCAACATCAACTACACGAACATCTGCACCTACTCCTGCGGATTTTGCGCCTTTGCCAAGGGCCGTAGCGCCCGTGCACTGCGCGGGCCGGGCTACCGGCTCGATCTCGAGGAGATCGCGCGGCGCGTGGCCGAAGCCGCCGCACGTGGCGCCACGGAGGTGTGTCTGCAGGGGGGCATTCATCCTTCCTTCGATGGGCATACCTACCTGTCGATCCTGCAGGCCGCGCGCGACGCAGCGCCACACATCCACGTGCATGCATTCTCGCCGCTCGAGATCACGCACGGTGCCGAAACGCTGGGGCTCTCGGTGCGTGCCTATCTGGAGCGGCTTGCCGCAGCGGGCCTGCGCAGTTTGCCGGGTACGGCGGCAGAGATTCTGAGCGATGATATTCGCGCGATCATTTGCGCGGACAAGCTGAGCACAGCCGAGTGGCTCGGAGTGATGCGTGATGCGCACGCCACGGGCTTGCGCAGTACCGCCACAATCATGTTCGGGCACGTGGAGGAACCGCGGCACTGGGCGCGTCATCTGCTCGCGATCCGCTCGTTGCAGAGCGAGACCGGCGGCTTTACGGAATTCGTGCCCTTGCCCTTCGTGCACATGGAAGCACCCCTGTGGCGCAAGGGTTTGGCACGCAGCGGTCCGAGCTGGCGTGAGTCGATGCTGATGCATGCGGTGGCTCGGCTCGCGCTCGAGCCGGTGCTGCGCAACGTGCAGGCCTCATGGGTGAAACTTGGCCGCGAGGGGGCGTTGCAGGCACTGCAGGTCGGCGCCAACGATCTCGGTGGCGTGCTGATGGATGAGTCCATCACGCGTGCCGCGGGCGGCGTCAACGGTCAGCAATTGACCGCATCGGGCATGCAGGAGGCGATCCGCTCCATCGGCCGTGCGCCGCGCCAACGCACCACGCTGTACGCGGAGCCCTCGTCAGCGCAGTTTGGGAATCACGTGCTGGCCGATGATGTCGAGCGCTTCCATCGGGTCGTCGTGCAGGCGTAACGCGCACTCGGTGAGGCCTGCCGTGCCAAACATTTTGAAGCGCTCGATTTCCCGATCGAGGTCTTCAAGGCCGCCCGTCGAGGTGAAGTACTCGCAGAGCCGA
>RGWK01000509.1 GCA_010029775.1 Gammaproteobacteria bacterium | reverse complement strand
CTACGGCCGCAAGATCGTTATTCAGTTCAGCGAACTCGACCCCGACACCGCCCTCCGTGAGGTTTGGAAGGAGTGAGCAGCGGCGCCGCCCTGCCAAGCTCCGTCGAACGGCTGATTGAGGCCCTCTCCCGGCTCCCAGGGGTTGGCCCCCGCACCGCCGAACGACTCGCCTTCCACCTGCTGCGTACTCCCGAGCCCGAGGCGCTCGCCCTTGCAGGAGCGATTAGCGCCATGCGGGCGAACACCCGACCCTGCTCCATCTGTGGGCACGTTTCCGACGAGGAGCGTTGCCGTATCTGCCGCGACCCCTCTCGTGACCTCGGCCTCCTCTGCGTGGTCGAAGAGGCGCTCGACCTCGTCGCTATCGAGCGCACCGGGGCCTACCGTGGCCGCTATCACGTGCTCAACGGCGCCCTCTCGCCCATGTCGGGGATCGGCCCCGGTCAGTTGCGCATGAAGGAACTATTTGAGCGGATCGACGCCGCCGCCGCCGAGGGGAACCCCGTGCGCGAGGTGATCATTGCCACGAATCCCTCCCCGGAGGGTGATGTAACACTTCTCTACCTGCAGGAGCGCCTCGGCACGAAGGTTCCTGCCATCACCTCAATGGCCCGCGGCCTTCCCTTCGGTGCGGACCTCCAATATGCCGATGCAGTAACAATTCTCCGCAGCCTTGAAGAGCGGCGGGGCGTAGAGTAGGGGCATGAGCCACCTGATCGTCGAGCTGCTCCTCCGCCTCCTAAAGGTGGTCCTGGCCAGTTTCGTCGCGTTCCTTATTTATATGGTTGCAACCGCGGTGGAGCCGACAGCCGCAGGGGTCACCCTGGCGGTCACCTCATTTGCCGCCGCAGCGGGGGCGCTGCTCCTCGTGGAGTCGAGCCCGCTGTAACACACTGCGCCCGCGGGGTGAGCACGAATCACCCCGCATGCCCCCGCACGGGGCGACCGTTTGACAGCGAGGCGGCAGGGTGCGTAGACTCCCCCTTCGCGTCGCTCGTGGAAGAGATCCTCGACCGTCCGCCCCGATCACGGGTGGAATTGAGCAGCGCTTACAGTCACCACGGTCTCCGTGGCGACCGCGTCGGCGAAAGCCGGCGGCACCTTAACAGCTGAAGAGTGGCAGGTAACACAAAGCAACCGTTTATTCGCCGGGGCAAACCCTCGGAAAATGTACGTGCTGCCGAAAGGCATCACGTTGTTTCGGAGAGTTTGATCCTGGCTCAGGACTAACGCTGGCGGTATGCCTTAGACATGCAAGTC
>RGWK01000508.1 GCA_010029775.1 Gammaproteobacteria bacterium | reverse complement strand
AGCATGGTGCGCTCGGCCATCAGAATCGAGCGAGCCGAACCCGTGACGGTGGCGATGCGATCCCCAGCTGTCACCCTCGCCCCGTCTCCGCGCTCCACCGTCAATAACACTTCCGGATCGAGCAGTCGCAGCGAGAGGCGTGCTGCATCAATGCCAGCGATGACCCCTGGCTCCCGCGCGCGGAACTCCGCACTCATCTGCGCACCGGCTTCGATGGCACTGTCGCTGGTGAGATCCCCGGCGGGCGCCAAATCCTCGAGCAACGCGAGCCGCACGATCGGTTCGAGGATCACATCGGGCAGCGCGGGCGCGTCGGCAACATGTGTCATGACGAGGTAGCCATCCCTGAAGTCGGTAGAAACTCTAACTCGCCCGCCGAATTGCGGCGCAGAAACGTACGGCGGGCCGGCGAGGAGGTGAGCGGATAATCGCTGCGGTAATGCCCGCCGCGGCTCTCGCGACGCGCTGCCGCGGCGGAGACGATCAAATGCGCTGCGACAAACGCGCTCGGCCAGCCGAGCCGCGTGCCCTGCTCCTGCAGCCACTGCGTGAATTGCGCAAGGCCCGCGGCCTCGCGGATCACGCCGCAATCCCGGCTCATTCGCTCACGCAGGGGCAGCAACATGTCGGCGGCCAACAAGGGCGGAGCCTTGACCGGTACAGCAGCGCTCAGCCGCAGCGACGCATCACGCAGCCGTTCGGCGATACGCTGCGCGAACACCACAGCTTCGAGCAGGGAATTCGAGGCGAGTCGATTGGCGCCGTGCGCGCCAGTGGAGGCGCACTCGCCGCAAGCCGACAAGCCGGGTACCGTGCTGCGACCCCACACGTCGGTCGCGATGCCGCCCATGTGGTAGTGCGCGGCAGGCGCCACGGGTATGAGCTGCGTTCGCGGGTCCACTCCGGCCTGCTGGCATGCATTAAAGACTGTCGGGAAGCGCGCCGGGAAATACTGGCCCACACTGTTACGGCAATCGAGAAAAGCGCCTCGCCCCGCCACGCGCTCGGCGTGGATCGCGCGCGCCACGACATCACGCGGTGCCAGCTCTGCTTGGACGTGATACCGGTGCATGAAGGCCGTGCCGTCGGCATTGACGAGTCGCGATCCCTCGCCACGCAACGACTCGGTGGCGAGCGGTGCGGGATCCGCAGCCACATCGAGCGCCGTTGGATGAAATTGCACGAACTCCGGATCAGCGATGACGGCGCCCACGCCATAGGCCTGCGCCAGCGCCGCACCACGCGCCTCTTTGGGATTGG
>RGWK01000507.1 GCA_010029775.1 Gammaproteobacteria bacterium | reverse complement strand
TGCGCAAGATCAAAGGCTGACCATGCCCGCGCAGTCGGGCCCCACACTCTCGGTCGTCATTCTCGCTGCCGGTCAGGGCAAGCGGATGAAGTCCGACCTGCCCAAGGTGCTGCAGCCGCTCGCGGGCAAGCCTCTCCTTCGGCATGTGATCGACACGGCGCACCAGCTGCAACCCGAATCCTTGCATGTGGTTTACGGCCACGGCGGTGAGCGCGTGCGCGAAGCACTGGCCACGGCGCGTGTGTCGTCCTGGTGCCTGCAGGCCGAGCAGCTCGGCACGGGTCACGCCGTACAGCAGGCGTTGCCGGCGCTGCGCGATGGCGACCTCGTACTCATTCTCTACGGCGATGTACCGCTCGTCAGTGCCGACACCTTGCGTTCGCTCGTTGCCTTGGCAGGCCCAAAGGTCATGAGCCTGCTCACCGTGATGCTCGAGGATCCGACCGGCTATGGCCGCATCGTGCGCGATGCGCGCGGCAAAGTGCGGCGCATCGTCGAGCAAAAGGATGCCACTGCCCGCGAACGCAAAATTCGCGAGGGCAATACCGGGGTGATGGTCGTGCCCGTCAAGTGGCTGCGCCGCTGGCTCGGCAAACTCAAGAACAGCAACGCCCAAGGCGAGTACTACCTCACCGACATCATCGCCATGGCCGTGCGTGACAAGGTGGGCGTTGCGCCTCTCGTCGCCCCGACGGTCGCCGAAGTGCTCGGCATCAACGACAAGCTGCAGCTCGCCGAGGTCGAGGCGCATTACCGCGCGGCCCGTGCCCGTGAACTGATGCTGGCCGGAGTCACGGTAGTCGACCCAGCGCGTCTCGATGTACGTGGCACGCTGAGCACCGGTCGCGACGTGTTCATCGACGCCAACGTGGTCATCGAGGGCAAGGTCGAACTTGGTGATCGTGTGCAGGTGGGTCCAAATTGCGTGCTGCGCGACTGCCGTATCGAGAACGACGTGCGGGTGCAGTCGCACTGTGTGATCGAGGAGGCGACTGTCGGCCGAGGTTCGATCATCGGCCCCTTTGCACGGTTGCGTCCGGGCGCAGCGCTCGCAGCCGAGGTCCACATCGGCAATTTCGTGGAGGTCAAAAATTCCTCCATGGCGATGGGCTCCAAAGCCAATCATTTGGCCTATGTCGGCGATGCGACGGTGGGCGCGCGGGTGAATATTGGCGCGGGCACCATCATCGCCAACTACGACGGCGCCAACAAACACCACACCACCATCGGCGATGACGCGCACACCGGCTCGAACTCCGTG
>RGWK01000506.1 GCA_010029775.1 Gammaproteobacteria bacterium | reverse complement strand
CGTACTCCTTGATGCCCGCGATGATGGGATTCGAGCAGAGGTCGCGGACCGTGTTCTGGTGCCACCTGCCGGGCACGTGATGCAATGAGCCATGGTCGTGACGGACGCGGCCGGCGTTTGGCGATGGGATGCCCATCTCGTTCAGCCGGGTGGCAATCTTCTTGTAGCTGTCACCGGTGGCCCGCCACTCGAGGATCATGCACCACACGCCGATCTTCACCTCGTCGCGGGGCAGAAAGCGGACGTGATGGCCGCTGCGACGGATGTTCTCGACGTCCTCGAGCCATTGCACGAAGGTGTCGTCAGGGCCCACGAGCGCCCGGCCGAATCCGTAGGGAGCGCGACCTCCGGTGCTCAGCCCGCGTTCCGCCATGCTCTGTTGGACGAAGACGATTCGGTCGCCAAGCCGCGGTGAAAATCTTCCATGCTCTTGGTACTCGGCCATGCTCCCGATGAGATATGGGAACTCGTTGTGCTTGAGTTCCTCAGGTGTGTAGATCTTGTCGTGCGTCACGAGCTGAACGCCACTGGCGATGAGTTCGTATTCGAGCCCCACCATTTCAATGAGCGTTTGTGGTCGGCCGAGTCGGTCGCGCTTGAAAACGAATACGTGCGAGACCGTCTTGTCGGTGATCGCGTCCCGCAGGAACTTTCGGAACCCAGGACGCGTCAGATCGCCGCCACTGATAGCGTCGTCGATGTAGATGTCGTGCAGATTGTGCAGCCGCTTGCGCTGCATTTCCTCGATGTCGGCGTACGTGCCGCGAAAGGGCACGCCCAAGATCTCCGACTCGGCTTTGGCCCAGTCGTACTGTTGCTTGAACGAAGCCCCTTGATTGTCGTCGCTACGTCGCTCGTACATCAGGGCCCGATTCTTCGGTCGGCTCTTCATGGCTGGTCTCCGTCAGCGGGTGTGCCAAGGATGCCGCGGACATTCCAGAGAAAGTCGGCGAGGGCATCAGCAAGGTCTGTGGAAGCTTCGGTGACACGTACATGAGCCTTTAGGCTCCGCCACGCAGACGTAACGGTGTGGTGCTGCCACCAGGTCATCATCCGCATGAGCGTGTAATCCATCGCCGACGAGCGGACGTGCTCGGTCGGCGAGGCGGCGATGCGAGCGCGTAGGTCGATCATGAGAGTCGTGGGGTGCACCACGCCCAGTTCCTGCGGCGTGACAAGCCCGATCTCGAACCACCGCGTCATCTGGGCGATGGTCATCAGTTCGAGCACATACGCTTCGTGAACGAGATCGTGGAGCCGCTTGCGGCCGAACTTGTCGTCGAACCCGAG
>RGWK01000505.1 GCA_010029775.1 Gammaproteobacteria bacterium | reverse complement strand
CGCCCATCGACCCGATGAACACGATGGCCTACCAAGCGCTCACCCGCCAGATGTACGGCGGCTGCCGTGTCAACGTGGCCGTCAAGCCGTGGCTGCAGGAGAACAAGCACGGCCGCGGCATCCGCGCTGACCTCGTGGCCGTGCAGTTCGCCGGCGACGATCAGGCGTTCGGCGAAGGGCGCACTGATGCCTCGGGCATGTTCGGCGCTGTGGCCGCCGCGCCTACCGGCATGTTTGGCGCTGCTGCCCCCGCGCCTGCGTTCCTGCAGCCTGCTGCACCGCAGCAGATGCCCCTGCCCCCGTTCATGACGGGGCAGTGATGCTGAGCGATTGGGTCTACGACGAGGAGACATTCCCCAACGTCTTCACGCTGGCGGTCCAGCACGTCGAAGCCCCAGTTCGCCTGATGTTCGAGATCAGCGAGTGGCGCAACGACTCCGCACAACTGGTGGAGTTCGTGCGCCATCTCGCTGCCAGCAAGGCGCGCATGGTGGGCTTCAACAACATCGGCTTCGACTACCCGATCCTGCACATGCTGCTGCAGATGGGGCGCTCGGATGCGCAGACGCTCTACCGCAAGGCGCAGGCCATCATCACCTCGCAGGACGAGGAGGATCGGTGGCTGCACTCAGTCAAGCCGACCGACCGCATCGTCGAGCAGATCGACCTCTACAAGATCCACCACTTCGACAACAAGGCCCGCGCCACCGGCCTCAAGGCGCTGGAGTTCAATCTGCGCATGGACAGCATCGAAGACCTGCCGTTCAAGGTCGGCACGGTGCTCACGCGCGACCAGGCCGAGGTGCTCAAGCGCTACAACCAGCACGACGTCGAGGCCACCCGGCGCTTCTACCACGAGACCACGGACATGATCCGGTTCCGGGAAGACCTCACGATCAAGTACCCGGGCAAGGACTGGCTGAACTTCAACGACACGAAGATCGGCAAGGAATACTTCACGCTGCGTCTGGAGCAGGCCGGTGTGGCGTGCTACGATTTCGGCCCAGATGGGCGCACGCCGAGGCAAACGCCACGGCCCTCTATTGCCCTGCGAGATGCGATCCTGCCGTCGATCCGCTTCGAGCGCCCCGAGTTCACCCGGGTGCTCGACTGGCTCAAGGCGCAGACGATCACCGAGACGAAGGGCGTCTTCACCGATCTCACGGCCACCGTAGACGGGTTCACCTTCGTCTTCGGCCTAGGCGGCATCCACGGCTCGCTGGAGAACGTGGTGGTGGAGTCCGATGACGAGCACGTCATCGTGGACCTCGACGTCACGAGCTACTACCC
>RGWK01000504.1 GCA_010029775.1 Gammaproteobacteria bacterium | reverse complement strand
GTTGATCGCACCCGTCGACGCGATGGACTCGACCGATGTGCCCTTCATGGAAGCCAGCTTCACGCCCGTCGCGCCACTCGCCTTCAGTGCGCCACCCGCGTTGACGGCATTCGCCTCGAGCGTCGCACTCTCCGACGTGAGTTCGACCGCGGCGCTACCCGTGACGTCACCAGCCTTCACCGCATTCTTGCCGGTGATCTTCAGATCACCCGCCCTCGCAGTGACGTTCCCCAAGGTGACGGTACCCTGCGCGGAGCTGATCGTCGCCGTAGTTGCTACATCGATCGCGCCCGCCGTAACGCCATCCCGACCATTGAGAGCCACCGTCGCCGCACGGCTCAGATCTTCACCCGTGCACTGGCCATTCACGATCCGACCCAAGCACACGCTGCCGGCACTGGAACTAACACCCACCGACTCCGGCGTCCCACCGATCTTCTGCGCCTCTAATGCGAGGGAACCCGTGCTGGACACCGTCAGCGCTCGCCGTGCAGTGAGCACTCCGCTCGTCACCGTTCCGCTCGCACCCTCGGCAGACAACTCAATGTTTCCGCTCGCGGTCACAGCTTGCAGACCAAGGCTCGAACCCGTAACGCGGATTCGATGATCCGCATCAGATGTTGCCCCGGTCCCAGTCACCAGTGCGCCGCTGGCACTGACAGCGCCCGAACCCCCTGACAGCACGATCTCTCCGGCCGAGGCGCTCACGGCGCCGGTCGTCACACCACCTCGGCCCGCGACAAAGGTGCTCCCGTTGTTCGCCGTGATCGTGCCACTCGTCACCGTCTGTGCACCGCTCGGCGTCGCACTGCCCGCCTGAATGCACACGACTCGGCCGTTGCAGGGGTCGGACGCGACTCTGGTCGACTGTATCGCCGATGCGCTCACCGCGCCCACCGTCACCGAGCCACCGCTTGAGCGAACATCCACAGACTTACCCGCTTGGATGGCACCGGCGCTTAGCGACCCGTCACTGCTCAAGGCAACCCCACCTGTTGTCGCCGTCACAGCGCCCGTGCTCAGTCCATCCCGACCTCGAAGCACAACATCGCCTGCCGCCGCCGCAACCGCACCGGTCGTCAGCGATCGGTTGCTGCCGCCAGTCGAGCCCGTTCCCGCGTTAACGCAGATCGCCTTGCCATCGCAATCATCACTGGAGCTGTGGGCGCTGCCCGCACTAAGACTACCCACAGTCACTGCGCCCGAATCAGCGCTCAACTTCAGCCAACTCGAGCCAGTAATATTGCCCGCCAAAATTTCATCGCGTGCATCGATCCGCACCGCACCGCC
>RGWK01000503.1 GCA_010029775.1 Gammaproteobacteria bacterium | reverse complement strand
GGGTCGACATCAACCCTGCGCGTGAGGCGATTGCCCGCAAGTTCGGCATGACGCACTTCGTCAACCCGTCCGAACTCAAGGGGGACGTGGTCGCTCACATCGTGGAACTCACCAAGGGTGGCGCCGACTACTCGTTCGAGTGCGTCGGCAACACCACGCTGATGCGTCAGGCACTCGAATGCTGCCACCGCGGCTGGGGCGTGTCCGTGATCATCGGCGTGGCGGGTGCGGGGCAGGAAATTGCCACGCGCCCGTTCCAACTCGTCACCGGCCGCACCTGGAAAGGTACGGCGTTCGGTGGCGCGCGCGGCCGCACGGACGTGCCGCGCATTGTCGACTGGTACATGGATGGCAAGATCAATATCGACGATCTCATCACCCACGTCATGCCGCATGAACGGATCAACGAGGGCTTTGATCTCATGCGGCGCGGCGAGTCGATCCGCACCGTACTGACCTACTGACACGACACGCGGGTGATGAGCGGTCCGTTCACCAGGAGATCCGAGCACGCCTGTTTCGGCGGAACTCAGGGCTTCTATCAGCATCTTTCGGTGCAGTGCGCGGGACCGATGCGCTTTGCGGTCTACGTGCCTGCAATGGGTCGCGCGCAACGCCTGCCGGCGGTGTATTGCCTCGCCGGGCTGACCTGCACTGAGGAAACCTTCACGATCAAGGCGGGCGCGCAGCGAATCGCCGCAGAGCTCGGCTTAATACTCGTGATGCCGGATACGAGTCCGCGCGAGCCACTCCTGCCAGGGGACCGCGAGCATTGGGACTTCGGTCAGGGCGCGGGTTTCTATCTTGATGCAATCCAGGAGCCCTGGAGTCGTTATTACCGCATGTTCTCGTGGATCTGCGAGGAGTTGCCCACGCTCATCGATGCCCACTTCCCCACCGATCCGAGCCGACGAGGCATCTGCGGGCACTCGATGGGCGGCCACGGCGCCTTAGTGAGCGCGCTGCGACGCCCCGACGTGTTCCACAGTTGTTCAGCCTTCGCGCCGATTGCGGCGCCGACACAGTGCCCCTGGGGACATAAGGCCTTCGGTCACTACCTTGGCTCCGACCGCTCGAGCTGGGCTGACTACGATGCGAGCGCGCTGATGCGCACAGCAGCCTTCCCGCGCGAAATCCTTATCGATCAGGGACTGGCGGACAGTTTCCTGCAAGAACAGCTGTTGCCCGAACATCTCGAGGCCGCCGCGGCCGAGTCCGGCCAAGCGTTGAGGCTGCGTCGCCACGCCGGCTACGATCACGGTTATTATTTCATCCAGTCCTTCGTGGCGGA
>RGWK01000502.1 GCA_010029775.1 Gammaproteobacteria bacterium | reverse complement strand
GAGAAGGCCAAGCGCCTCGTCGAGCACAAGAAAGACGTCGTGATCCTGCTCGATTCGATCACCCGTCTGGCACGCGCCTACAACACGGTGGTGCCGAGCTCGGGCAAGGTGCTCACCGGCGGTGTCGATGCCAACGCCCTGCAGCGACCGAAGCGATTTTTCGGTGCCGCACGCAACATCGAGGAGGGCGGCTCGCTGACCATCCTCGCCACGGCGCTGATCGACACCGGCTCGAAGATGGACGATGTGATCTACGAGGAATTCAAGGGCACCGGCAACAGCGAAATCCATCTGGATCGTCGCATCGCCGAGAAGCGCGTGTTCCCGGCGATCAACATCAACCGCTCGGGCACCCGCAAGGAAGAGCTCATCACCGATTCGGGTGAACTCGCCAAAATGTGGATCCTGCGCAAGCTGCTGCATCCGATGGACGAGCTCGCGGCCATCGAGTTCCTGCTCGACAAGATGAAGGATACGAAGACGAACTCGGACTTCTTCGAGGCGATGAAGCGCTAGTCAGCGCGGGCGGCGCGGCAGCCCGTTCACGCGGGCTGTTCGCGTCAGTCGACTTGTTCGCGCGCGATCGCGCGATAGCCGATGTCGCGTCGGCAGCGCAGCCCCGGCCAGTGGATGCAATCGACGAGCGCGTAGGCGGCGCGTTGCGCCTCGCTCACGCTGTCACCGAGGCCCACCGCGCAGAGCACCCGCCCGCCGTTGGTCACCACGGCATCACCGCGAAGCGCGGTTCCTGCATGGAACACCTTGCCCGGCAGCCGCGTGGCCGCCTCGAGACCCTCGATCACATCGCCTTTGCGGATCGCATCGGGGTAGGCGTCGGCTGCGAGCACAACACCAAGCGCCGCGCGCGGATCCCAGTCCATGCCGACGGTATCGAGCTTGCCGTCGAGTGCGGCATCGCAGAGCACCGTGAGATCGGAGCGCAGCCGCGTCATGATCGGCTGGGTTTCCGGATCCCCGAAGCGGCAGTTGAATTCCAGTACGTTGGGCGTGCCGTCCGGCGCGATCATGATGCCTGCGTACAAAAAGCCGGTGTACGGCATGCCATCAGCCTCAAGCCCGCGGATCGTCGGCCAGATCACCTCGCGCATGATGCGCTCGTGCATTGCCGGTGTGACCACGGGTGCGGGCGAATAAGCGCCCATGCCGCCCGTGTTCGGGCCCGTGTCGCCATCACCGATGCGCTTGTGATCCTGTGAGGTGGCAAATGGCAGCACGTGCTTGCCGTCGGCCATGACGATGAAGCTCGCTTCCTCGCCGGGCAGGAACTCCT
>RGWK01000501.1 GCA_010029775.1 Gammaproteobacteria bacterium | reverse complement strand
TCTTCCCGTGGATTTCAAGACATGGATTTAAGTCTATGAAAAACAAGGACGTAAACCGTATCCTTCCCTCTGAGATCCCGCCGGAGTCGAGTTTCTTCGAACGCCGGACGCTCCTTGGGGGATTGCTTGCCAGTGCCGCGCTGCCGGGCTCGTTGGCAGCCGCGAGCACTGCGGCGGGTCCTGGCACAGCCCCCAGTGCGAACCTGCACTCTGCGCCTCCCCGCTACACCCGCAACGCCGCCCTGTCGGTGCGCGAAACCCCGAACACTTACGAAGACATCACCACCTACAACAACTTTTACGAGTTCGGCCTCGACAAGAGTGATCCCGCCGAACGGTCCGGCGGTTTTCGCCCGCTGCCGTGGAGCGTCGAGATCGGCGGTGAGGCCGAGGTCACGGGTCGCTACGCGCTGGAGGATCTCATCCGACCGCATGCGCTCGAGGAGCGCATCTATCGCTTTCGGTGTGTAGAGGCCTGGTCGCGCATCGTGCCGTGGCTCGGACTGCCACTCGGCGCACTGCTGCAGCGCTTCAAGCCCACCTCGCGCGCCAAGTATGTCGAGTTCACGACCCTGCTTGATCCGCGCCGCATGCCGGGGCAGCGCGTGGGCGTGCTCGACTGGCCCTACGTTGAAGGTCTGCGCATCGATGAGGCCATGCATCCGCTGACGATGCTGGTGGTCGGTGTTTACGGGCGCTGGCTGCCGAATCAGAGCGGCGCGCCGCTTCGGCTGATCGTGCCCTGGAAGTACGGGTTCAAAAGCATCAAATCGATCGTGCGCATCCGTTTCACCGAGCGCCAGCCACGCACCAGCTGGAATCTGTCCGCACCGGATGAGTATGGCTTCTATGCCAATGTGAACCCTGCGGTCGATCATCCCCGCTGGAGTCAGGCCAAGGAACGACGAATCGGCGGCAGCTTCCTCAGCGCCCGCATCGATACCCTGCCTTTCAATGGTTACGCGAACGAGGTGGCGAGCCTGTACCGCGGTATGGACCTGCGTCGTTTCTATTGACCGCGATGCCCTCCGCCATCAAGCCACTCGTGTGGCTGGGAGCGCTCGCGCCCCTTGTGCTCATTCTTGCCGGAATCTTTGGCCTTGCCGGCTACTCACTTGGGCCAAACCCCATCCGCGAGATCCTGCACATTACGGGCAAGACCTCGCTCAATCTATTGCTGGTCACGCTGTGTGCGACGCCGCTGCGCGAGCTGACACGCAATGTGCTGTGGTTGCGACCCCGCCGCCTGCTTGGTCTTTGGGCATTTAGCTATGCCGTGCTGCACTTTCTG
>RGWK01000051.1 GCA_010029775.1 Gammaproteobacteria bacterium | reverse complement strand
ACGCCCTCGTCAGCAGCGAGTGCCGCCGAATCGACGAGCAGCGCGTTGCGCCCGCTCGCCGGGTCGAACGCCCAGATGTCCAGCCGGTCTTTAGCTTCGCTCTTACCCTGCAGATAGGTGACGAGCTTGCCATCGGGTGAAAACCGCGGCGAGCGCAACGAGGCGCCCGACAGGTCCGGTGCCGAGAACAAGCGCTCGACGGTCAGCGTGGCGGGTGCAGCGTCGAGCACCAAGGGCGTCAGGCAGAGCAGGGCGGGTGCAGTACGCAGCAGCAGGGAGGCGATCTTGTGCATCATGGGACGAGCATCATTGGCAGAGGTTCAGTAACATCGCGCGCGGGACAATCACTGCACGGTTCCGACCGAGTGTAGAGAGGATCATGCATTACCGCCACTTTGCTACCAGGTTGCTGCTCATGACGTCGCTCACCATCGCAAGCGCCGGGTCGCCGGCATCGGCCGCACCCGATTACCCCGCTGTCAGCCGCGGAACCGTCGTAGACAACTACCACGGCACGCAGGTTGCCGATCCCTATCGCTGGCTTGAGGACGCTTCGAGTGCCGCCACGCGCGAGTTCGTTAAGGCCCAAAACGCCCTGGCGACACCGTGGCTCGAGGCGCTGCCGCAGCGCGCCGCAATACGCGAGCGTCTAACCCGCAACTGGAATTACGAGCGCGTGGGATTGCCGCGTCAGAAGGGCGGCCGGTACTTCTTTGTCCGCAACGATGGGATGCAGAACCAGAGTGTGCTGTACGTGGCAAACGGTTTGCGCGATACGCCGCGCGTGCTGTTCGACCCTAACACGGCCAGTCGCGATGCCACGGTGGCTCTGGCGCGATACGAACCCTCTCCAGACGGAAAGATCGTCGCTTACTCCCTCTCCGACGGGGGAACCGATTGGGAGATCTGGAAGTTCCGACGGGTCGAGGACGGGCGTGATCTCAGCGACGAGTTGCGCCAGACCAAATTTTTTGATCTCTCCTGGGCGCCTGACGGCTCCGGTGTGTACTACAGCCGCTACCCGGCACGTCAGGACGATCCGTTGCGCGGTGACGATCAGGGTCAGCCTGCGATCTACTTCCATACGCTCGGCACACCGCAATCGACCGATCGGCTGGTTTACCGCGTGAGCGATCACCCGACGCGGGCTCCATCGGCCACCGTGGCCGATGATGGTCGGTATCTTTTCGTGTCGCTGTTCGACGGTTATCGAACCAACGGCGTCGATGTCATCGATCTTCGAGTGCCAGGGGCTGCGCCGCGTCGCCTGTTCGGCGACTGGGATGCCCGCTATACGGTGCTCGGTAGCGAGGGGGATACGGCGTATGTCCAGACGACAGAGTCGGCGCCGCGCGGGCGAATCATTGCGGTCGATATACAGAATCCGGCACGCGCCGGATGGAAAGAGCTTGTGCCGCAACGAGACCTCGCGCTCGATGAGGCTTCCTTCGTGGGCGCTCGACTCCTCGTGCGTTACGTTCGGGATGCGCACGGTTTCGCGCAGATCTTCGATCGCGATGGAAAGCTCGTTGCGGATGTGCCGTTGCCCGGGCTCGGTACGGTCGGGGGCTTCGGTGGCACTGCAAGCGATACCGAAACGTTCTTTTCCTATACGGACTTTCTGAGTCCCGGGAAGGTACTGCGGCTCGATCTGCGCGATAACGCCGTGTCGGTGTGGCGTGAGCCGAAGTTGGCTGCGGACGTGTCGCCCTACGTCACCCGTCAGGAGTTCTACACGAGTCGTGACGGCACCCGCGTGCCGATGTTCATCACGCATCGACGTGACCTCGTGCGTGACGGCAAGGCGCCAACGCTGCTCTACGGTTACGGCGGATTCAACATTTCGCTGACCCCCACGTTTCGCCCTGCGGTGCTGACGTGGCTCGAGATGGGTGGTGTGTACGTCGAGGCGAACCTGCGCGGTGGCGGTGAGTACGGCGACGCGTGGCACGAAGCAGGTACGCGCACCCGCAAGCAGAATGTCTTCGACGATTTCATTGCGGCCGCGGAGTACCTGATCCGCGAGAAGTACACGCAGCCGTCGCGACTCGCGATTTCGGGTCGCAGCAATGGCGGGCTGCTTGTGGGCGCGACCTTGCTGCAGCGGCCGGAGCTCTTCGGTGCCGCCTTGCCCGCCGTGGGCGTGCTCGACATGCTGCGGTACCACACCGCGAGTGCCAACGCGCGTCAGTGGTCGTCCGACTACGGCCTCTCAGAGAACGCCGAGGACTTTGCAGCGCTGCTGCGCTATTCGCCGGTTCACAACACGCGCCCGGGCGCATGTTATCCGCCGACGTTGGTCACCACCGCGGATCGTGACGATCGGGTCGTGCCATGGCACAGCTACAAATTTGCCGCCGCCTTGCAGCAGGCACAGGGCTGTGCCAAGCCGGTGTTGCTGCGTGTCGAGACGCGCGCAGGCCATGGGGCTGGCAAGCCGACCTGGATGCAGATCGAGGATTTCGCGGACCAGTGGGCCTTTGCGGCCCACGCCATCGGACTCGAACTGCCGCGCTGAGCCCTGCCGCGCGGAATTCTGTCGGGCGGTGCGGCTCAGCGGCGACGCAGCCGGTACACTCGCTCGGCCAGATGCGTCACGCCCCGCGCCGACATGCGCGGGAAATCCTCGAGTGCGGTCAACTCCTCGAGCTCCGTGATCTCGTGCGTGGCGCCGTAGAGCGCGTGGACTTCGTCAGGCATCACGGCATGAGGCGGCCCGCGCATCTGGCGCTGATCGTATTCCATGGTGATCAGTAGCGTTTGCGTCCCGGGCGGCGATAGGCTCGTGAGCTGTGCCGCGTAGTCGGCGCGCATCGCCGGGGGCAGGGCGACCAAGGACGCGCGGTCGAAGATCGCATCGATCGCACCGAGTGTGCTCGGGGTCAACTCAAAGAGATCACCGCAACGCAAATCGATGCCGCTGGCTTCGGGATGCTCCTCGAAGAATTCTTGCACCGCGACCGGCGACAACTCGATGCCCACCACGGCCTGTTTGCGGCTGGCGAGCCAGATGAGATCGAGGCTCTTGCCGGCAAGTGGCACGAAGACCCGCGCCTCCGGCGGCAACGCCAGGGAATTCCAATGACGTTCCAGCGCCACGTGGGGTTTGGCCATGTGGAAACCGATTTCGCGGCGTTCCCATCGGTCGTGCCAGAACTGCGGTTCCATTACAGCGCTCGGCTCCTGCGACCGGTCGGGGTCACGCCGCGGCGCTGGGCCGGGCGGCAATCGTGTCGCGCCATCGCAGCAGATGGAGTTGTGTCGCTTGCGGTCGAATACCGACCACCTTGCCGAATTCCAGCGTGGTGAAGCCGACGATATCAGCGAGGCTGAAGCGTTCGCCTGCCATGAAGGCTGAGCTCGCCAGATGCGCGTCGAGTCGCTGCCACTCGCCGATCACCTGTTGACGGGCCAGTTCGCCGTAGGCGGTTACCTGCTCGATGCGACCTTGCCAGAACTTGTGGGTGTGACGGAATGCGTGCGTGGTGGGCAGATAAAGACGAAACATCAAACCCAGCACCATACCCTCGATGCGAGCTTGCTCGAGCGGCGATACACCCAGCAGCGGCGGCTCGGGATGCAGCGCCTCGATATAGCGACAGATGGCGAGCGATTCGGTGAGACGCGTGCCGTCATCCAGTTCCAGCACCGGCACTTCGCCGAGCGGGTTGACCGCAAGAAACTCCGCGCTGCTGGTGGCTCCCGCAGCAATGTCCACTTCCACCCGTTCGAAAGAGAGCCCTTTCTCGGCGAGGAACATGCGCACTCGACGCGGACTGGGCGCGAAGGCGTTGTCGTACAGTGGGGCAATAGCCACACGCAGCAACTGCACGGGATTGTTGCGCTCAAAGGTGATGTGGAACACACCGTTGACGGCGGTCTCGGTGCGTATGCGGCCACTCTGCCGCGTGAGCCACAGCAACTCGGCGATCGAATCGCACAGCGGGCGCAGCAGACCAAGCCATTGAGTGAGCGTCGCTTCGCGTTCGCTGTTCGGCAGACTCAACCAAAACGAGAAATCCGGCAGGTCGAAGTCGCACGTGCCACCCGGGATGGTGCTGCGGTGACGCACGGCAGCGAGGAACGCCGAGTCGCGCAGCGGCTGCAGGAAGGCTGAGCCTGCTCCGAGCAGATCGGTACGCAGCCGATCTGACGTTCGAGTTCCTTGAGCACATCCGCTCGGGTGTCGCTGCGACTCATGATCGCCAGCACATCAAGCAGACTGCTGATTGCGGCGCGGCTGCCCCACTGGCTTTTCGAATGCGAGTGGAACACGGCCTGGTTGTAGAGGAAGTCGATGCGCAGGTACGCCCGCATCCGCTCGTTGAGCGGCTGCTCGAACACCAGGGGTTCCGCACCCGCTGCGGGCGCTGGAGCCGCCGGCTGGGGGGCTTCCTCGGTCATGCGGCTATTCTGTCGCAGGCTCTTCGCGGCCGTAAACGGCCAAGTGCAAATATTTCGCGTGCAGCGCGTCGACCTGCGCCTGCAAGGCGGCTGCATCGCCGTCGTTGACGATGACATCGTCGGCCGCTGCGAGCCGCGCCGCCCGGCTGGCCTGGGCGGCGAGGATGTCGCGGGCTTCCGCCTCCGCGACTTGGTCACGCTGCATGACCCGCTCGATCTGCAGCGCCTCCGGGCAATCGACGACGAGCACTCGATCGATGCCTGCGCGCCGGCCGCCCTCGATCAGCAACGGAATTACATTGATCTGGTAAGGCCCGCTCGCTGCAGCCGACTGCTCGGCCATGGCCGCGCGGATCAGCGGGTGCACGATGGCTTCAAGATCGCGCCGGGCCGCCGGGTTCGCGAATATGAGACGGCGTAGGGCACGTCGGTCGAGACTGCCGTCCGCGAGCAGTACGGCATCGCCAAAGCGAGCATGGATCTGGGCGAGTCCGGGCGTGCCCGGGGCGACGACTTCGCGGGCGATGACATCGCTGTCGATGACAGGTACGCCGTGAGCCGCAAACAAGCGCTCGACGGTCGATTTGCCGCTCGCGATGCCTCCCGTAAGTCCAATACGCAGCATGTGTGAGGCTCCTCAGCCGCGTCCGCCAAAGATGAGCAGCAGCCAACCGAACAGCGCGAGATAGGGGCCAAACGCAATCGGTGCTTCGCGCGGACGCCCGAAAAACAGGATGAGCACGAGACCGACGACGGCGCCAGTGAACGCCGCGAACAGGATCAGCGGCAGCAGCGCCTGCACTCCCAGCCAGGCACCGAGCGCCGCGAGCAACTTGAAATCGCCATAACCCATGCCTTCCTTGCCGGTGATGCGCTTGAAGAGATGATGGACGATCCACAGCGACAGATAGCCGACAATTGCTCCGAGCAGTGCCTCGCGTGGCTCGAGCGGAAACGGCACACCGTCACCGACAAGGCTCAAAGAAAGCCCGCCCCACAGCAGCGGCAGCGTGAGCTGATCGGGCAGGTAATGGGTCTCCATGTCGATGCCGGCGAGTGCCACCAGAAACGCGGTCAGTACAAGCGCAGCGAGCAAAGAAATGTCGAGACCGAAGCGCCATGCGCAGACGGCGAAGAGTGTCGCGGTCAAGGCTTCAACGGCCGGGTAGCGTGCGGAGATCGGCGCGCCGCAGTCGCGGCAGCGACCCCTCAGCCACAGCCACGAGAACAGTGGCACGAGATGCTGCACGCGGATCGGCGCGTGGCACTGCGGGCAGTGCGAGCGCGGCACTGCGAGGTTGTAGTTTGGAAGATCCGCTGCTTGGCGGCCTTCTAGCGCTGCGCACTCTGCGCGCCATGCACGTTCGAGCATGCGCGGCACCCGATGGATCACGGTGTTCAGAAAACTCCCGACCAGCAGCCCGCTGAGGCCCACCGCGGCAATGAGCCAGGGTGAGGTGGCGTGTTCGGTCGCGAGCGACAGATTCACGGGCAGCGAAAACATCGTCGTTTGAGGTTCCCTAAGTCGTTGGTTTTCGTCAAAATGCGAGTGTAGTCCAGCGTACTCGGGGGTCTCGGTGAATCTTCACGAATATCAAGCAAAAGAGGTCTTTTCCGCCTATGGCATTCCGGTGCCGGCTGGCCGCGTGGCGGCCACGGCGGCGGAGGCTGTAAGCGCGGCACAGGCGCTCGGTGGGTCGGTCTGGGTCGTCAAGGCTCAGGTGCATGCGGGTGGCCGCGGCAAGGCGGGTGGCGTGAAGCTCGCGCGGGATATCGACAGCGTTGGGGCTGCAGCGCAGGCCATGCTCGGCACCCGGCTCGCGACCAAGCAGACGGGACCTGAAGGCCTACCGGTCGACAAGGTATATGTGGAGCAGGGCTCGCAGATCGAGCGGGAGATCTACCTCTCGCTGACGCTCAACCGCGAGAAGGGTCGCATTGCGATGGTCGGTTCCGCCGCGGGCGGCATGGATATCGAGGAAGTCGCCGAGCACTCGCCGGAGAAGATCACTACGGTCAATATCCATCCAGCAGCGGGACTGCAGCCGAACCAGTGTCGTCGCATGGCGTTTGCGCTGGGCTTCAAGGGCGCGCAAATCGCCGAGTTCCAGCAGATTGCGATGGCGCTCTATCAACTCTACCTCGACAAGGACGCGAGTCTTCTCGAGGTGAATCCGCTGATCGTCACCAAGGAAGGCAAGCTGGTCGCGCTCGATGCGAAGATCAACATCGACGCCAACGCGATCTACCGGCAGAAAGCGCTGGCGGAGTTGCGTGACACGTCGCAGGAAGACCAGATGGAGGTGGAGGCTAGCCGGCACGACCTCAATTACGTCTCGCTCGATGGCGATATTGCGTGCATGGTCAATGGCGCGGGTCTCGCCATGGCGACCATGGATCTCATCAAGTTGCACGGCGGCTCGCCGGCGAACTTCCTCGACGTCGGCGGCGGTGCCACGGCGGAGCGTGTGACGGTGGCGTTCAACCTGATCCTGTCCAACCCCAAGGTCCGAGCGATCCTGGTCAATATCTTTGGTGGCATCGTTCGCTGCGATTTGATCGCCGAGGGTGTCATCACCGCGGTGAAGAACGTGGGCGTCAAGGTGCCGGTGGTGGTCCGACTCGAAGGCACGAACGCACAAAAAGCCCGCGATCTGCTTGCGCAGAGCGGGCTGAAAGTCATTGCGGCGGCGGATCTCACCGATGCCGCGCAGAAGGTCGTGGCGGCAGCGAAGTAAACGCTTCGCGCCCACCTCCATCACGCCATTTACTCGCAGGATTCGTTCATGAGCATTCTCGTCAACAAGAACACGAAAGTGATTTGCCAGGGTTTTACCGGCAAGCAGGGCACGTTCCACTCCGAACAAGATTTACGTGCCCGCTGGTTATGCCGCCGATGCGATTCTCGAGGCCGCCGATGCCGGTATCGAGCTCATCGTGTGCATCACCGAGGGTATCCCGGTCAACGATATGGTGCGCGTAAAGGCTGCGCTCGCCGGCACCGGCTCGCGTCTCATCGGCCCCAATTGCCCGGGCATCATCACCCCGGGCGAGTGCAAGATCGGCATCATGCCGGGCTTCATCCACAAGGCCGGCTGTGTCGGCATCGTGTCTCGATCGGGCACGCTGACTTACGAAACGGTGTTCCAGACCACGAACAATGGCCTTGGCCAAAGCACGTGTGTCGGCATCGGTGGTGATCCGGTGCGTGGTCTGAACTTCATCGACGTGCTGGCGCTCTTCCAAGAGGACCCGCAGACCGAAGGCATCGTCATGGTCGGCGAGATCGGCGGCAGCGACGAGGAAGCCGGTGCGGAGTTCATCCGTGCGCATGTGACGAAGCCCGTAGTGGCCTACATCGCGGGTGTCACCGCGCCCCCGGGCAAGCGTATGGGTCACGCGGGTGCGGTCATTGCCGGCGGCAAGGGCACGGCAGCCGACAAGTTCCGCGCGCTGGAGGCCGCGGGAGTACGCACCGTCAAGTCACCGGCCGAACTCGGCACGGCGATCGACGAGCAACTGCGCAAGCGCCGCAAGGCTTGAGCGAGCCTGCCTTGCGCATCGCCCTCGCGCAGGTCGACCTGCTCGTCGGTGACGCCGAAGGCAACGCCGATCGCGTGCTCGCCATGGCCGAGCGCGCGGCCGGCGCGGATCTGGTTGTCTTTCCCGAACTGACGCTCGCCGGTTATCCGCCGGAGGATTTGCTCTTCCACCGCGGCTTTCGTCACCGGATCGAGGCCGCCTTCGCGCGTTGTGGCGCGGCTCAAACGAACGCGGCGGCATCGCCCGCGCTGGTGCTGGGTTTTCCCGAGTACACCGACGAGGGCATCTACAACTCCGTCGCCTTGTTCGCAGGTGGCGAGGAGCGCGCCCGCTACCGTAAAAGCCGCTTGCCCAACTACGGCGTCTTCGACGAGCAGCGCTACTTCGCGCGCGGCAATGCGGCAACGGTGGTGGAGCACGCGGGGTTCAGGCTGGGATTACTGATTTGCGAGGATCTCTGGCAGGACGGCCCCGTGGCGGCAGCCTGTTCGGCCGGCGCCGAAATTTTGCTCGTCACCAATGCCTCGCCTTACGAACAAGGCAAGCAGGCACAGCGCGAGGCGCTGCTGCAGCGAAGGGCTCGCGAGAGCGGAGTTCCCATCGTGTACGTCAATCTGGTGGGTGGTCAGGACGAACTCGTGTTTGATGGCCAGAGCGTCGTGGTCGATCGGATGGGCGAGGTGATGCTGCGTTCGGCGGCCTTCGAGGAGGCGCTCGATGTGATCGAATTTCGCCGCGCGCCCGATGGTCGTGCCGAAGTCATACGCGGCACTGTTGCGCCGCGCCTCCGTGAGGTGGAGGAGGTCTATCGGGCGCTCGTTCTCGGCGTGCGTGATTACGTCGGCAAGCACCGTTTCCCGGGCGTTGTGCTCGGTCTGTCGGGCGGCATCGATTCGGCGCTGACTCTCGCTATCGCGGTTGATGCACTCGGAGCCGAGCGCGTGCAAGCCGTGATGATGCCCTCGCGTTACACGGCGCAGATGAGCCTTGATGATGCGGCGGAGCAGGCGCGTATCCTCGGCGTGAAGTACAGCGTGATTCCCATCGAAGGCATGTTCGAGACTGCGCTTGTCGCGTTGCGTGAGGAGTTCGCGGGTCGCCCCGTCGATGCAACCGAGGAGAATCTTCAGTCACGCTGTCGCATGCTCGTACTGATGGGTATCTCCAACAAGACCGGAAAGATGCTGCTCACCACGGGCAATAAGAGTGAGATGGCGGTCGGTTATGCCACGTTGTACGGAGATATGGCGGGTGGCTTCGCCCCCATCAAAGATTGCAGCAAGCTGCTGGTGTATCGCCTAGCGGCGTATCGCAACGAGCTCGGCTCGGTGATCCCAGCGCGCGTGATCGAGCGGCCGCCTTCGGCCGAGTTGCGACCCGATCAGAAGGACAGCGATTCCTTGCCGCCCTACGAGGTGCTCGACCCGATTCTCGAGGCGTTCATCGAGGAGGATTTGTCGGTGGAGGAGATCGTTGCCCGCGGGTTCGCCCGCGAGACCGTCGGTCGGGTGCTCGATCTCGTTAAGCGCAACGAGTACAAACGCCGACAGGCACCGCCCGGCGTTCGTGTCAGTCGCCGAGCATTCGGCCGTGATTGGCGGTATCCGATCACCAGCGGCTATCGCCGCTGACAACTGGCGCCAAAAAATTCAGCGACGCCAGGGTCAACCCCAGAAGCGCCACCAGGATTTCTTCACCGGCACCACGGACTCCGGATTGCCGCCATAGTTGGCGGCATACACCGCGCGCGTCTGGTCGGCGAGTTCCTTCATGTCGAGCCGCTCGTAGCAGAGGATCATGATTTCGAGGGCCTCGCGCACCGCGGGGGCACCGTCGTACTGCTCGATGGTCAACTTTGCACGCTGTGCGGCGCCAGTGTACGCACCGCGCTTGACGTAGTAGCGCGCGACATAGATCTCGTAGTCCGCGAGGCGATTGCGCAGGTGAATCATGCGACGGCGCGCATCGTGCGCGTATTCGCTGTTCGGGTATTCCTCGACCACTTTGCGGAACGAGTTGAACGAGCGCCGCGCGGTCTGCGGTGGGCGGGCATCGAGGTCGACGTTGAACCAGCGTTCGAGGAAGTTTGCGGAGCGCTCGAAATCCACCAGGCCCTTGACGTAGTAGGCGTAGTCGATGCGCGGGTGGGTCGGATTTTCGCGAATGAAGGTGTCGGCCTGATCGAGTGCGGACTCGCTCTCACGACCCTTGTAGTAGGCATAGATCAGATCAAGCCGCGCCTGACGCGCCTCGGGTACGAACGGGAAGCGCGCGACCAACGCTTCGTAGATTCGGATCGCATTTTCGAAGTCTTGGTTGTCGAGCGCCTTGCGGGCGCGCTCGTAGACGATGACCGGGCCACCGCGCGCCTGATCTTCCGCCTCGCGATTGGTGCGACACGCGCTCAGAAACGTCAGGACGCCCACGAGGGCGATCAGGGTGATGACCCGCAGCGGAGTCCGGGGCTTCGTCATGAGGTTGGAATCCTGGCGATCGAGACGGGCATTATACCCATGTGACGATCAGCGACCCCGATACCCACTGTTTGACGATCCCGGCTGAGTTCGCCGGGCAGCGACTCGACGCCGTGCTGGCCCGCTTGCTGCCGCAGTACTCGCGGGCCCGGCTGCAACGTTGGATTGACGAGGGTCGGGTGACCCAGGATGGCGAACGCCCGGCGCGTCGCACGCTGGTGCGGGCGGGGCAACAGCTCGAGGTGACCCCACAGTACCTGGCTGACGAGAGCGTCACGGCCGGAGCGCCGAGTCTGCCTTTTGCCGTGGTGCATCGCGATGCTGCCGTGCTGGTGATCGATAAGCCCGCCGGGCTTGTGGTGCATCCGGGCGCCGGAAATCGCAGTGGCACACTGCAGAACGCCCTGCTCGAGCTCGAGCCCAAGCTGGCGACGGTGCCGCGGGCGGGGATCGTGCACCGCATCGACAAGGACACCTCGGGGCTGCTGGTCGTTGCGCGCACGCCGAAGGCGCACGCGACCCTGGTGCGCGCGCTCGCGGCCCGTGAAGTGCACCGCGAGTACCTCGCGCTCTGCCATGGGCTGCTGACCGGAGGCGGCACCATTGATGAGCCCATCGGCAGGCATCGCAGCCAGCGCATCAAGATGGCGGTCCGTGGCGATGGTCGCGAGGCTGTGACCCACTACCGCATCGAGCGTCGATACGCCGCGCATACGCTGCTCCGCGTGCAACTGGAGACCGGTCGGACGCACCAGATTCGCGTGCATCTGGCGCATATCGGCTACCCGCTGGTCGGTGATCCCGTCTACGGCGGGCGGCGGCGTTTCCCCGCACGCGCCAGCGCCGAGGTGATCGCTGCCCTGCAATCATTCCACCGACAGGCGCTGCACGCTGCGAAGCTCGGCTTTACCCACCCGACCACGGGCCGTGAACTGATGTTCGAGTCGCCTTTGCCCGCCGATTTCACGGCACTGCTTACGGTGCTGGCGGCAGCGTCTCAATCCCGTTCGGACACGCCGTGATCCCTATCCTGATTCCGCAATGGTCGGCACCGGTCGGGG
The DNA here is from genome assembly GCA_010029775.1 of Gammaproteobacteria bacterium. Classification (GTDB taxonomy): domain Bacteria; phylum Pseudomonadota; class Gammaproteobacteria; order Steroidobacterales; family Steroidobacteraceae; genus UBA964. The sequence continues at coordinate 192 of RGWK01000051.1, read as the reverse complement.
TGAAGGCCGCGTTCTCGCTGCGCAGCGGCGGCACCAGCACGGCGCCCTGGGACAGTTTGAACGTCGGCGCACACGTGGGTGATTCGCCGTCGTCTGTCCGCGTCAATCGGCAACGGCTGGTCTCCGCGTTGGCGCTCCCGGCCGAGCCCATCTGGCTGGAGCAAGTCCATGGCATCGAGGTGTACACGGCCG
>RGWK01000006.1 GCA_010029775.1 Gammaproteobacteria bacterium | reverse complement strand
CACGGCGGCATCGCGGCATCAAAGCCCGACGCGCCGGCCAAATACGGATACACATTGGCGCTGACGTCCAATCCCTCGGCACGCGCCGCCTCGATGCGCGTCACGGCCGCATCGAGCAACGACCAGTTACGACGGCCGGCAGCCTTGAAGTGCCAGATCTCGGCGTGCTCTCGCGTGGCGCGTGCGATATCGATCAACTCGTCGATGGCGGGCAGCAACTGCGACGATTCGCTGCGCACATGCGAAAAATATCCGCCGCCCTGTTCGGCCGCCGCGAGCGCCAGTTCGCGCAACTCGGCCGGCGCTGCGAAAGCAGCCGGTGCGTAGATGAGCGACGAGCCGACTCCGAGCGCCCCTTCGAGCATGGCCTGACGTACGAGCGCCTGCATGCGCGACAACTCTTGCGCGGTGGGATTACGGTCGGCATGGCCGAGCTCGTGGATGCGCACGGTCGTTGCGCCGACCAGCGAGGCGACGTTCACGCCGACCCCGCGTTTTTCCAGAAACTCCAGATACTCGCCGAGCGTGTTCCAGTCGAGCGGATAGCGGCTGCCATGGCGACGCAGCCGCAGATCGCGCCGCATGCTGGCGTTCAGCGGACCCATCGACAGACCCTCGCCAAACACCTCGAGCGTCACGCCCTGCCGCATGTCGCTCTCTGCGGTCGCATCCTCGATGATCGACTCGGTCGCCCAGGACAGCGAGTTGATGAACCCGGGTGCCACGGCGAGTCCGCGCGCATCGATCTCCACCCGTCCGCTCATCCAGCCGAGATCGCCGATCGCCGCGATCCGGTCACGAAGGATGCCGATGTCAGCCACACGCGGCAGAGCACCGCTGCCGTCATACACGGTGCCACCGCGAATGATCAGGCTGAAAGCCGGTGGCGGCGTCTCGCCCGACTCACGCGCCCGGCGCCACAGGGCGGCAAACACCATGCCCCAAAACGCCGCTCGCGTGCGCCGCAGCCAATTCATGGCAGGATGCTGCCACCTTCGGCCACCGGTGACCACATGCCATGAGCCTACCCATCGACCTCACGCGTCGCAGTCTGCTGCAAGGGGCGCTGGCTCTGAGCGCGGGTGGCGCTGCGGGCGCGGCTAACATCACGGTTGCGGCGGGCTTGGCGGGCGGCGGCGACACCGCCGGCGCACATCGCACCGTGCCGCTCGACGATGCTGCCTTTAATGTCCGCACCGTCGGCAAACTGCTCGGCGACCTCTCGGGCGTCGTCACCTACACCTGGAACCCAGGGACCGTCTATGGCGTCCTCGCGGGCAGCGGCTTGCCGCCTGCCGAGTTTGGCCGGGCGCTGTATCGCGTCGAGGGCGTCACTCAAAGAATTTCACGCCTGCTTGAGGATGGCAGCGTCGAGGAGCGTTCACGCAACTGGATGTTCTACCTCGATGCCGAGACCGATGAGTACCTCACGCGCTGGCGCAATCCGTATACCGGCGAGGATCTCGATGTGCCGCCATGGCGCGGTTCCCCTTCGCGCTCGGTGCTCACCGTGCGAGGACCGCAGGTGAGTTTCGGCCCAGGTTTCGAGAACACCTCGCTCGGCAAGCCGCCAAAGCTCTCATTCCGCAGCCTCGGCGAGCGCACTTGGATCACGCGCCACGCGACCACCCGACTCACCGATCCGGCAGGCAAGCACCGCAACGAAATGTCGATCGATGCATGGATCTGTCGTACCGCAGAGCTGCTCGATGAGCGTCTGACGCACATCCCCTCGACCTACACCTGGACGAGCCATGCCGAGTGGCAGCCCTGGACGCGTATGCAAGGAACACCGGGGCACGTGCTTTGGCGCATCGAGTCGGTGGTGCTGCACGAACGCTCGGCCCTGCCGGAGCGCTTTCTGCGTCACCTCGAAGCGCTACTGCCGGGTAAACTCGACGAACCCTTGAACTGGAGTTCCTGATGGCTGGTGCCAGTCTGCTCGCGCTGCTCGATGACATCACCACGGTGCTCGACGACGTGGCGGTGCTCAGCAAGGTCGCTGCCAAAAAGAGCGCCGGTGTGCTGGGCGATGACCTGGCAGTCAACGCCGAGCAGGTCAGCGGCGTGCAGGCGGCGCGCGAGTTACCCGTGGTGTGGGCTGTCGCCAAGGGGTCGATGCTCAACAAGGCGATCCTCGTGCCCGCCGCGCTGCTCATCAGTTATTTCGCGCCGTGGCTGGTCACGCCACTGATGGTCGCGGGCGGTCTGTTCCTCTGCTACGAAGGTTGCGAAAAGCTCGCCCACCGCTGGCTTCACAGCCGCAGCGAGATCGAGACCGAACACGCGGCACTCAGCGCAGCGGCAGCCAACCCGACGATTGATCTCGTCGCGTTCGAGCGCGAGAAGATCAAAGGTGCAATCCGTACCGATTTCATCCTCTCGGCTGAAATCATTGTCATCACCTTGGGCACCGTCGCAGAGTCACCACTCGGAACCCGCATCGGCGTGCTGGTCGCGATCGCGCTGCTCATGACGATCGGCGTCTACGGCCTCGTCGCCGGGATCGTCAAACTCGATGATGCCGGTGCACATCTGGTACGCCGCAGCGGATCAAGCCTCACCACAAAACTCGCACGCGCCTTGGGCGCAGGTCTTCTGGCCACGGCGCCCAAACTAATGGCCACCCTCGGCGTGGTTGGCACCGTGGCCATGTTCCTCGTTGGCGGGGGCATCCTCACGCATGCCCTGCCCTTCCTGCCTCACGCCGCGGGTCTGCTCGCCGTGTTGCTCGATGCGCTCGTCGGCGTGCTCGCCGGCGCCGTCGTACTTGCGGCAGTGCTTGCGGTCAAACGCCTGAGGTAGGGAATCACCTCGCCCGCGAAGCGGCGAATGTTGGCCTCGGTGAGTTCGGCCGGCAGCGTACCGAATTGCAGCATCGGCAACATGTGACCGACACGCATGTCCTGCCATGCCGCGCCGATCTGCTCGCGCACGGTGGCAACCGACCCGCAGAAGAACATGCCCATCTCCACGGCGATCTCAAGCGTGATGTCGCCCGTGATCTGTGCTTTCGCCTTGGCGATGCCGCGCATGGACTCGATCGACGAGTAGCCGGGTGGCAACAGCATTTCGATAGGCATCTTCAGGAAGCGATTGCGGAAGTTCTCGAAGTGCGGCTTGGCCTCGCGTCGGGCCTGCTCGTCTGTGTCGGCGACGTATACGGGAATCGCCCAACCGAGCTTGTCGTCGCTGGCAGTCCAGCCCTTGCGCGCCGCCGTTTCGCGGTATTGCTCAAGATACTTGCGCACCGCTTTCAAGGGACTGAAGGTCTGAAGGTAGGTATAGCGACGCGACGGATCTGCGGCCCACTCGATGGTCTCGGTGCTCCCTTGTGAGGGAATCCAGATCGGGGGATGCGGCTGCTGATAGGGACGTGGCCAAAGATTTACGTACTCGAAGTGATAGTGCTTGCGCGACCAGCGGAACGGGCCCGGACGAGTCCAAGCGGCGATGATCAAATCGTGTGCTTCATGGAACCGCTCGTGCGAAAAGACCGGATTGGTTCCCCAAGCGTGATATTCGGCACCGATGCCGCGCACAAAACCCGTGATCAACCGACCCTCGGTGATGTTGTCGATCATCGCGTGCTCTTCGGCAAGCGTCAGCGGGTGATTACGCAATGGAATAGCGCTGCCCAGAATCGCGATCTTCGCAGTGCGGGTACGCCGCGCGAGTGCCGCGGCAGTGACGATCGGCGAGGGCATGATGCCGTAGGCAGTCTGATGATGTTCATTGACGGCCACCCCATCGAAGCCCAGTTGCTCACCAAGCTCAAGCTCGTCGAGGTAACGGTTGTAGAGCCGCGCCCCTTTCTGCGGGTCGTAGAGCCGGTTGGGTGTGTGCACCCAGGCGGTTGGATACTGCGCCGCCTCATTGAGATCGAGATCGGCGTAGGGCATCAGGTGGAACAGCGTGAACTTCATGGCGTACTCCCCTGGAACTCGCGCAGCAGCGCAGACAACAAAGCAGGATTCTCAACGGTGGGCACGTGCCCGCAGCCGGGCATCACATCGAAGCGCGCCGCAGGAATGAGGGCTGCGAGCTTGCGGCCGAGTTGGAGCGGAAATAACCGATCCTGCTCGCCCCAAATCACCTGCACCGGCAGCCGTAACCGATGCAGCCATTTGTCGAGATGCGGGTCGAAGAATCGCGGCTCCCAGCACAACTTGGCGGTAGTGAAGTGGTTGCGCAGTGCCACCTCGGCCTGCTCTGGCGTCTGCGGCAACGCGAGGATCTTCTCTGCGAGCAATGGATCAGCAATGGTGTTGCGGACGCGCTCTTCCGGCGACCACATGAACAGATCGCCGGTCGGAATGTCACCGGGCCGAATGCCCGCCGCCGCAATCAAGGTGAGCCGCGAGAGTCGCGACGCGTCGCGAACGGCAATTTCCATGGCGAGCCAGCCGCCGAGCGAGCTGCCAACGAGATGCACCTGACGCAAATCGAGTGCTTCGAGAAAATCGAGGTAGGCATAGGCGGCGTCGTGGATGGTGTCCAGCCACTCGGGATCCGCGCTCGCGCCGAAGCCCGGATGATCGGGGACGATCACTCGCCAACGATCGGCGAAGGTCGCAAGCACCCCGAGGGCGCTGTCGGCCCCGCCGGCCCCGTGCAGGAACAGCAGCGTCGGTGCCCCCTCGGGCCCGGCAATTCGATAGTGCAGGGTTGACCCGGCGATCGACACCTGTCGACTCGTGAATGACATGGCGCACCTCCCCCGTAAAACCCAGTCTGGTATACGGAAAAGAGTCAATCAATGGATTTTTGTCCATATATTGGTCATCCTGTATACAGAATGAGCGACGCCTCGCAAAAAGCCTATGCAGCCTTGCTGCAACGCATCCAGCGCGGCGAACTGCCCGCCGGGGCCTTCCTGATCGAGTCGGATGTGGCCGAACAGCTCGGCATCAGCCGCACGCCGGTCCGCGAGGCGATCCGGCGCCTGGCCGCGGAGGGTTTGGTCCGCTCGGGTGATCGTCGCCGGGCCGTGGTTCGCGAGTTCGACGAGGCACAGGTCGAGGAACTCTACGAATTGCGCTCAAGGCTCGAGAGTTACGCGGCCGAGCGCGCCGCCACACGCATCGATGCTGCAGGACTCGAAAACCTGGCGGCGCTCGCCGGTGCAATGGAGGCCTGCGCCGCGCGCGGAGATGCGGCAGCGGTCGCTCGCTTCGCCGAACTCAATGATGCGTTTCATCAGCAGATTCTCGCCGCCGCCGCCGCGCCCCACCTCGAGGCTGCGCTACGCCCGATGTTGCAGATCCAGTTGGTGCTGCTGCAGCGGTATCGAGCCCGCATCGGCGAGCACCTCGAGCGCTCCTGCTGGCATCACCGCGAACTTCTTCGTGCCTTGAGCTTGCGCGACGCCACACTGGCGAGCGAACAGATGCGCCTTCACATGTTGGCGGCGCGAGCGAGCTCATCGACGAGCTCAGCAGGCAGCAGTCGCGACTGACCCGAGCGCAGATCCTCCGGCAGACGGATCGGGCCGTAGCGCAAGCGCATCAGACGGCTGACCTCGTGGCCGACCGCCGACCACAGGCGGCGAACCTCCCGGTTACGCCCTTCGTGGAGAATGCAGCGGTACCAGGCGTGACCATCCGAGGCCTGCTCGGCCTCGAGTCGATCGAATCGCGCCCATCCATCGTCGAGTTGCACGCCTTCCCGCAGCCTCGTCAGGGCTGCCGCACTCGGGTGCGAGCGCACGCGAACGAGGTACTCGCGCTCCACCTCGGAGGAGGGGTGCATGAGTCGATGCGCCAACGCCCCATCCGTGGTGAACAGCAGCAACCCGGAGGTGTTCACATCGAGTCGTCCGACCACGACCCAGCGACCTTGCGGCGGCGGCGGCAAGCGATCGAACACGGTAGGACGCCCCTCGGGATCCTGACGCGTGGTCACCTCACCTATAGGCTTGTGATAGCCGAGCACGACGGACGGCAGTGCCGCGCCAGGCAACGCCGCGCTGATCTCAAGCGGGCGACCATCGAGCAGCACGCGATCGCCCGGCGCCACTCGCACGCCAAGTTCAGCCACCTGCCCGTTCACGCTCACGCGCCCCGCGCGGATCCACTCCTCGACGCTGCGACGCGACCCGAGTCCAAGCCCCGCGAGTACCTTCTGCAATCGTTCCGCCATCGGTGACGAATGATAGCGATCCTGTGCCCCATAACGGCGGGTTATGCGTCCATAGCGCTTGCAGCGCGACATCCGCCGAGGATCGGCACATCCTTCGCTCATGATCCACGACAGCATTCTCGGCACGATCGGCAACACCCCAATCGTGCGCATCAACCGGCTCGCCCCGTCCGGCGTCACGATGTACGTCAAGTGCGAAGCCTTCAACCCCCTGCACTCGGTGAAGGATCGGCTCGCGATCGCCATCATCGAAGATGCCGAAAGACGAGGCACGCTGCGCGCCGGTCAGACCGTGGTCGAGGCCACCTCGGGAAACACTGGCATTGCACTGGCCATGGTGTGCGCTGCCAAGGGCTACCCGTTTGTCGCCGTGATGGTCGAAACATTCTCCGTCGAGCGCCGCAAGATCATGCGGGCGCTCGGTGCCAAGGTGATCCTCACGCCAGCCGCCGAGCGTGGCTCAGGCATGGTGCGCAAGGCTGAGGAACTCGCTGCGAAGCACGGCTGGTTCCTTGCCCGACAGTTCGAAAACGAGGCGAACCCGGCCTACCACCGCAACACCACAGGTCCGGAGATCCTGCGGGACTTCGCCGGTCGCCGCCTCGATTTTTTTGTTTCCGGTTGGGGCACAGGCGGGACGCTCTCGGGTGTCGGCCAGACACTGAAGCTCGCCCGTCCGGACGTGCAAATCGTAGCTACAGAACCGCAGAACGCGTCTTTGCTGGCGGGCGGCAGTTTCACGCCACACAAGATCCAGGGTTGGACGCCGGACTTCGTACCGAAGGTGCTCGATCGCAGTGTCGTCGATCGCATCGTCCCGGTGAGCGATGACGAATCGCTCGAGACGGCACGGGCACTGGCGGCCCAAGAAGGCATCTTCTGCGGCATCTCCTGCGGCGGCACTTTCGCCGCAGCGCTCAAGGTCGCAAGGGCCGCCGAACCGGGATCGGTCATCCTCGCGATGTTGCCCGATACCGGTGAACGCTACCTGTCCACGGTGTTGTTCGGCCATCTGCCCGAGGGCAGTGACCCCGAACCATGAGCACGCGCAGCAACGCACCCTTACCGGAGCCATTTCGCCTGCATCGTGGCGGCGAGCTGCCCGGGGGTGTGATCGCGTACGAGACCTGGGGCGAACTCAACGCCGCGCGCGACAACGCGGTGCTGCTGTTCACGGGACTCTCGCCGTCGGCGCACGCCGCCTCGTCGGTACAGGATCCGCGACCGGGCTGGTGGGAACTGCTGATTGCCGCAGGCGGCGCGCTCGACACCCGCCGCTACTTCGTCATCTGCGTCAACTCGCTCGGCAGCTGCTTTGGCTCTACGGGCCCCGCCTCGATCGACCCGCGAACCGGTCGTCGATATGGCAAGCACTTTCCCGACATTGCCGTCGAGGACATCGCGCGCGGCGGCCACGCGGTTCTCGCACACCTCGGTATCCAACAGGTACATGCCGTGGTCGGCCCCTCGCTCGGCGGCATGACGGTGCTCGCTTTCGTCGCGCTCTTTCCGCACGCGGCGCGCCACCTGCTGAGCATCAGCGGTACGGACGCCGCAAGCCCGTACGCGATTTCGCTGCGCAGTCTGCAACGCGAGGCGGTCACACTCGATGCCGCATGGCAGGGCGGCGAGTACCTCCCGGACTCTCCACCACGCGCCGGGCTGGCGCTCGCGCGCAAGATCGGCACCATCACCTATCGGTCTGCCAAGGAATTGCAGCAGCGCTTCGGGCGTACGCCCTCGACCGAGGGTCACGACTTCGCCGTGCAGGACTATCTGGCGCAGCAGGCCCGCAAATTCGTCGATGCGTTCGACGCCCACTGCTACCTGCGCCTGTCGCGGGCGATGGATCTGTTCGATCTGTCACAGCACGGCGATCCAGTCACGCTCTTCAGGCGCTCCGCGCTGCAATCGGCGCTCGTCATCGGCGTCGAACTCGATCAGCTCTTCAGCATCGAGGAACAGGCGCGGATTGCCGACGCGCTGCGCGCTAGCGGGGTCAGCACCACCTTCGCAAGGCTGGACAGCCTTGCCGGTCATGACGCCTTCCTCGTGGACTTTGCCAGCTTCGATGCCACCATCCGTCGCTGGTTCGACACTCACTCACCTTCCGGAGTTGCCCATGCGCCCTGAAACCATCGCCGTTCACGGCGGCTACACGCCCGATCCCACCACCAAGTCTGTCGCGGTACCGATCTACCAGACCACCTCCTACGCCTTCGACAGTGCGCAGCACGGCGCGGATCTGTTCGACCTGAAGGTGCAAGGCAACATCTATACCCGCATCATGAATCCGACCAGCGACGTGCTCGAGAAGCGCATCGCCGAACTCGAGGGCGGAATCGGCGCCCTCGCGCTAGCTTCAGGCAGCGCGGCAGTGACCTACGCCCTGATGACCATCGCCGAGCAGGGCGACAACATCGTGAGCTCGGCCGCGCTCTACGGTGGCACCTACAATCTGTTCGCGCACACCTTGCCGCAGTTCGGCATTGAAGTGCGTTTCGCCGATCACCGCGACCCGGCCGCGTTCGAGCGCCTCATCGACTCGCGCACCAAGGCCGTGTTTTGTGAGTCCATCGGCAATCCGCTCGGCAATGTCACCGACTTCGGCGCCATCGCCGCCATTGCTCATCGACACGGCGTGCCACTGATCGTCGACAACACCGTGCCCTCGCCATACCTGTGCCGCCCGTTCGAGCACGGGGCCGACATCGTGGTGCATTCTTTGACCAAGTACCTGGGCGGCCACGGCAACAGCATCGGCGGCGTGAATGAACCGGACGTGTCCTATCACGGCGTGGTGTACACCGAGGCGCTCGGCCCTGCGGCTTACATCGGCCGGGCGCGTGTCGTGCCGCTGCGCAACATGGGCGCCGCGATCTCGCCGTTCAATTCCTTCCTGATCCTGCAAGGTGTGGAAACACTCGCCGTGCGCATGGACCGCATCTGCGACAACGCTTTGGCCGTCGCTCGTTTTCTCACGCAGCATCCGGCCGTCAGCTGGGTGAATTACGCGGGATTACCGGATCATCCCGACCATGCACTGGTGCAGCGCTACATGGGCGGACGTGCCTCGGGCATTCTCACCTTCGGCGTGAAAGGCGGCCGGGCAGCAGGCGAAAAATTCCTCGATGCGCTGAAGCTCGTGATTCGTCTTGTAAACATCGGTGATGCGCGCTCGCTCGCCACTCACCCGGCGTCGACCACGCATCGACAGCTCTCGCCCGAGGAACTCGCGAAAGCGGGCGTCTCCGAAGACATGGTTCGCCTGTCGATCGGCATCGAGCACATCGAGGACCTGAAGGAGGACCTCGATCAGGCGTTGCGCAGCGCCTAACGCCGGGTGGCGCGACGTTTGACGGGCTTGCGGCGCGTTGGCGCAGCGGGCTTGCCGCGGGATGGCGGCGCAGCAGTCTTGCGAGCGGCGGCAGGCTTGGCTGGCTTCTGCGGCGCACGCGCCGCTCGGCCGCGCGCCTCCTCGACCTGCTCCTGCAAGATGCGAAACAGGCTGTCGATGAACTCCTTGCGCTCGGCAGCGAGCTTTCACACCTCGCTGCCGAGCACCACGACCATGTTGAGGATCTTGTCGATCGCAGGGTCGGCGAAGAAATAGGGTCGCCCGCCGCGTATCGTGCGGCGCATCGGCTCGCGACTCATTTCCATGCTCCGAAGCAATACCACATGATGCCGTCGGTCAGACGGCCGGTCTTGTCGCTGTCGACCTCCGGCGGTCGCGTCGCCGCCTCCGACCACACCTTCTCGCCGTACCAGCCGATGGACGGAATGACGAATTGCAGGAAATTCTTTGACTTGAAACCCGCGCGGGCGCACACCGCCGCAGGGTCAAGATCGCGGAACGGCTTGTAGAACGGCTCGTTGTTGTAGGCGCTGTCCCAATCGAGATAGAACGCTTCGTAGGGCGAGAGCTGGCCGTTTGGCGGCAACTCCATATGCAGCATCAGGCCGCCCGGTTTGAGCACCCGATACGCCTCGGCGATGATCTTCTCGATGCCTTTCTTGGGCACCTCGTGCAGGAACATCGACGAGAACACCACATCGAAGCTTGCATCGGGAAACTCGAGCTGCTCGGCATTCATCTGGTGGAAGTGGATCGCGCGCCCCTGTGCCTGGGCGCGCGCGTGTGCGTAGCGCAGACACGGCGCGGCCACATCGATGCCGTGTACCTCGGCCTCCGGAAACTGGTCTTTCCAGGAACCGGTGTTGTGACCGATGGTGCAGCCGAGATCGAGAATTTTCGCAGGCTTGAGCTGCGGGAACTTCAAGCGGATGAACCCGGCGATCGATTGGCCGATGTCGTCGAGGTTCTGGCCCATCAGCCCGAAGGAGAACACCGCGAGCCCATTGTCGTAGAGCGCTCCCGCAGCGAGATCCTCAGCCTCGTACTCGCCATCGTAGTTACCCGCCATCAGATGCACGTCGATCGCCGAGACGTAGCGGGGCACCTCAAAGCCTTCTTTCAGCGTCAGCGAGCCGAGCTTTTTGCGCTTCGCAAGCTTCGCCGCCTTGTCCTTAAGCTGCGGCCGATTGCGCTCGAGCGGCGGGAACACCGACTGCCAGACCATGTCTTGCGCGGTGACGCGCAAACTTGAATAGAACTTGAAGTACTCGTTGGCCTTGATGGCCTTGTGGACCTCGGGGCCGTTGGCGGGTGTGCGCCCTGCCGCGCGGCGAAACCCGGGCTCCACGTCGGCGTCGTACACCGCGCGCATGCCACTGGCCATATCGTTGAGCACATGGGCGCGCAGACCCGACACGAAGTTCATCCGCGCCTTTTCGTCTCGGCTCTTGTCGAGTTTCAGTTCGTGCTTCAGTTCAAGCATGTGATTCTCCGCTGCCTTGCTCAGTGATCGGTCAGCAACCGACCAAACCCTTCGATCCGATCCGTGATGCCATTGGCACGCAGGGCGTGCCAGTAGGTCGCCGTATTGATGGCGATGACAGGCTTGCCCAGCCAGCCTTCAGCCTCCGCTGCCAGACGCACCATCGACAGGTTGGTACCCACTTGAATGATCGCATCGACATCCGGGCCGTCAAGTTCGCGCAGCACCTCGCGGCAGCGAGAGGTGGGGATCTGCGCAATCCCGGTCCAGGACGAGGCTCGCATCGGCACATCGCGCACGGTCTCGTAGCCCATGTCGGCGAAATAGCCCCGCACCTCGGCGTTGGCCACCGGGTAGTAGGGCGAGAGAAACGCAATGCGCCGGATACCGCCATAGGCCTTGAGGGCCGCGGTACAGGAGTGCGAGCCGATCGAGATCGACACCCCGGATTCCTTCTCCACCATGCTCTGGAACGCGTCGGCACCGGCCGCGCCACCGTAGAACGTAATCGCGGACATCCCCATCACGAGGTAGTCGGGCTCGCAGGTCATGACGCTGCGCACCGCATCGATCACACCTTGCGAAATCTTCTGCGTTGCCGCCATGAAGGTCTCGTCCGATACGGCGCGGGAGTTCGGCGTGTAGATACGGCTGTAGTGGTTGGTGACGCCATGCGGGCGCATGTCGTCGAAGTCGGGCTGAACGATCGTGTTGGTCGAGGGACCCAGCACCCCGAACAGTTTCCGATACCCCTGCGCGTCGTTACCCATCGTATTGGCTCCGGTGATTGATCGCGTGCAGGCTAGCATGCAGAGACAACCGCGGAAAAACACCCAAAGTCCGTTTGCGCGCTGCGGTCAGCCCCGGCCACAATGCCGCCATGACCCGCTCCACCGTCCTGCTCACCGTCACGCTGCTCGCCGGGCTTGCCGCAGCCTCCAACTGGCGTTCGAACCCATCGCAGGGCATCGCGCCGGATCGGTTGCGGATCGCCACCTGGAACCTCGAATGGCTCATCGCCCCGGAGGAGTTCCGGGCCCTCGCCCGCGACTGCGTCCCCCGCGATGCGTCCCCGGGTCCGCGCCGACGGACCCTGCCCTGCGATACCGCAGCGCGTCTCGAACGCAGTACGGCCGACTTTCGCGCCCTCGAACGTTACGCGCGGCTGCTCGATGCTGACGTCATCGCCCTGCAGGAGGTCGACGGCGAGCGTGCGGCACGCCTCGTGTTCCCGGATCACGAGTTCTGCTTTACGCAACGAGAGGGCGTGCAGAACAACGGCTTTGCCCTGCGGCGCGGCCTCGCCCATCGCTGCGGCGAGGACTGGTCATCACTCTCACTCAACGGCCGGGTGCGCAGCGGCGCCGAACTCATTCTGTTCCCGGGCACGGCCCAGGAGATCCGCCTGCTGTCCGTGCACCTGAAGTCCGGCTGCCCACGGCGACCCCTCGATGACCCGCGCGATGCCTGCGAGACCCTGGCGAAACAAGTGCCCGAACTCGAACGCTGGATCGACACTCAGGCCGCTGCGGGTCGGCGTTACGCGATCCTCGGCGATTTCAATCACGACCTCTTGATGGCTCGCGGGCCGGCGCGCAACGATCAGGGCCAACTGCGCAACTTGTGGGCCGAGATCGACGACGGCGAGCCGGCCGGCGCGCGTCTCGTCAACGTGGCGGCAGGCCAGCCCTTCGTCAATTGCTCTGCCGGTCAGAACTACACGAGCTACATCGATCACGTGGTACTCGGCGAATCGCTCGCTGAATGGCGGCTGCCGGGGTCATTCATTCGTCTCACCTACGACACGCGCGATGCCTTGCAGCGCAAACTCAGCGACCATTGTCCCGTCGGTGTGGACCTCGCTCCTCCACGAGCGGGCACACCCGCCTCGAGGGCTCAACCATGACGATGGATACCGTGTTCGAGGGCGCCACCGTCTTCGATGGCACTGGAGCAGCGCCGTACACCGCCGATGTGGGCGTGCGCGACGGTCTGATCCAGCAGATCGGTACGGTGCATGATGCGGCAACCGCGCAACGCATCGATGCGCGCGGCGCGTGGCTGACGCCAGGCTTCATCGACCTGCACACCCACTACGATGGTCAAGCGAGCTGGGATCAGACTTTCAGCCCGAGCATCCATCATGGCGTCACCACGGTGCTCTTCGGCAACTGCGGCGTCGGCTTTGCGCCCCTCGGCGGCGGCTCGCGCGAGCGTGCGGTCGACAATCTGATCTCGCTGATGGAAGGCGTTGAGGATATTCCGGGCGCAGTGCTCGCCGAGGGCGTGAGTTTCGACTGGCAAAGTTTTCCCGAGTATCTCGATGCACTCGAGTGCAAGCCGCACAGCCTCGATTTTTTGGTGCAGGTTCCGCACGACCCGCTGCGCATGGCCGTGATGGGCGAGCGTGCGCTGGAGCGACAGAGGGCGACGGCCGAGGACATCGCCACCATGCGCGGGCTACTGCGCGAGGCACTCGAAGCCGGCGCTGCGGGCTTCTCCACCGGCCGCACCGACAACCACCGCACCACTCGCGGACTGCCGACTCCCGCCGCAGAGGCCGATGCCGCCGAACTCAAGGCTCTCGCCTCGGCCTTCGAGGGCCTCGACCACGGCGTCGTGCAACTCGTCAGCGATTTCAACCTGCTCGAGGGCCCTGACGGGTTCGACGCCGAGTTCGATCTCGTCGAAACCCTCGCCCGCCACAGCCAGCGACCCTTGTCGATGACGTGGATGCAGCGTGACCCGGGCGCCGAACAATGGCGGGCGATTCGTACTCGCACTGAAGCGGCCGTCGCACAAGGACTGCCGCTGTGGTTGCAGACCAGCTCCCGCGGCATCGGCGTGATCCTGGGTCTCGACACCAGTTTCCATCCGTTGATGGGCTTTCCGGGGTATCTCGAAGTCGCGCACTTGCCGCTTGCGGCGCGCGCGGCAGCGCTGCGTGACCCGGCGCGCAAGGCCCGCATTCTTGGCGAGCGTTCCGGCCGACTCGCCGGTGATGGCAGCGCCATCCCACCCATTGTTGATCTGATGCTGGCGCGCATCGAGTTGATCTCGGGACGAATGTTCCCGCTCACCAGCACACGCGCCGATGGCAGCCTAGGTGTCGATTACGAGCCGTCGGTCGGCAACAGCCTGCTCGCCATGGCGCGGCGCCGCGGTTGCAGCGCACTCGAGGCGATTTACGATTACCTGGCTGCAGGCTCTGGCGAGCAACTCATCCACTTCCCGATCTTCAACTACATCGACGGCTCGCTCGAGGTGGTGCGCGAAATGCTGCAGCATCCGCGCGCGCTGTATGGACTATCCGATGCCGGTGCACACGTCGGCACGATCTGCGATGCGAGCAGCACCACGTTTCTGCTGAGTCACTGGAGCCGCGATCGACAGAGCGGCCAGCTCGAGGCGGCAAGGCTCATCGAGATGCTGACGCAGCGCAACGCACGCCATGTCGGGCTCACCGACCGCGGGCGCATCGCCTGCGGGCTGCGCGCTGACCTCAACCTGATCGACCCCACGCGCCTCGCGCCAGGGGTACCGCAACTCGTCAACGACCTGCCCTCGGGCGGTAAACGACTGCTGCAGACTTCGTCAGGCTATCTCGGCACCTGGGTTCGCGGCGTGTCCGTCATTCGTCACGGCGAGATCACGGCCGATCGGCCAGGCCAATTGGTGCGCGTGGGGCGTCAAGCCCAACCAAATTAGGGTCCGGTGCGCCAGGCAGCGCAGAACGCCTCAAGTTCAGGACGCACACTCGCGCTACACAACGCGCCCACGTCGATCAGGCGCGGCTCGAGCGTCTTGCGCACGATTCGTCCGTCACCGTCGAGCCATAAATCGAACGCCGTGCCTTCGATGGCCGCCGTCGACCACTGGGGCTGCAGACCATCGACCGGAAACACGCTGCCCTGCACCCGTACGTTGCCACCCTCGCAATCGAGCGACTGCACGACCGACGCCTCCGCGACATCGTTCAGGGCGATTTCGCTTGCAGCGCCCTGCACGAGCGCCTCATCGAAGTGGCTAATCGTCAGTTGGTACCCGTCCTGCGCGGTCCACACGCGGCTACCGCAGCGTGCAAGCCACGCAGCCGTCGGCAACTCGCCCGCCTTGCCAGTCTCGGTACGCCAGATCACCCGTGCGGTGTCGGGCAGGCTCTGCTTGGCGAGCACCTGCCCTGCAACGTCGCGATATTCGAGTCGCCACGCCTGCGTAAGTACAGAGCGCTCGGCTACGATGACGTGGCGCCGTCCGCTTGCCGGATCGATCGTCGTCGCCACTGCGGGCGCAGCAGCGCTCGTGCCCGAGATCGCCCCCGGCGGTGGGCTGCCGGTCAGCGTCAAGGATTTCGACGGGACGGGCTCGTTTGCAGCGGCGGTCGAACTGCTCGTAGCGGACGTTGATACAGGCACGCTAGCCGCCGTATTCCCTGCCTCAAGACCGATGAAGCGTATGTCGATGGCACCCTCGACGGAGGTGGCGACGGGTGAGGTACTCGACTGCAGGAGTCCATTACGTCGCGGAAATCCACGGGCAAATTTTCCGCCTTCGAGACTCGACAGGTTGAGGCGCCCCTCGCTCGAGACGCGCGAGAGGTAGGTCGACTCAACTACGACACCGGACTTCGCTCCGCGCACGTCGAGCGTTTCCCAGAGCGCGGAAGTCACCGGATACGCCGCGCAGGCCTCGCCGAGATCGCAGATGTACAGATCGTTGTCCACATCCGAACCGATCACCAGCCAATATTGTCCCGGCTCCACGTTATCGATACGGGCCGACACGGAAGGTCCAACCGCGGTCAGTGCCGACTCCGCCACCACCGACTCCTGCACGGGGTCGTAAAGCAGCGCGTACTGGGCCCCACCGAGACCCACGTAGCTGTCGGGCTTGCGCGCCACGATCACCTTCAGGGTGAACACTTTCGCAGCGCCGCTCTGTGTGGCGGTGAATGTAAGCACGGCCTCACTCGTACCGATCGCGAGTTTGCTGCGATCGACTGCGAACGGCACGCGGTAATTGCGCGCATCGAGAGTCGTTACCGAACCGGGCGAACTGATCCAATCGCGGGAGGCTGAAACGCTGATCCCGGTAAGACCGGTGATGTCGCCAGTCAGGGTCAACGTGACCGTGGCGAGACTGCTGGTGTCACCGAAATCCAGTGTGCCGGGGCTGAAGGAGACCTTGAGCGGAGCAGCCGGAATGACGCCGGTCTTCGCCGTGGTGAGCGCGCGAACGGTGTTGATCGCCCCGTAGCCGTACAGCGAATCCTTACCCGCCTCCCCGATGTCATCGGTCAGCGCCGTGCCTGCAATGAACGTATCAAGCTCGGCCGGCGTCAGCGTCGGGCGCACGCCTTTCATCATCGCCAGCACCCCTGACACATGCGGCGTCGCCATCGAGGTACCGAGCGAGGCCCGGTAGGTGTAATTCACGGGACCCTCGCCCTCACGAGCGATGTCGGTGCTGAACACACCGACGCCCGCATCGCCACCCGGCGCCGCCAGATCGAGTGCGGTACCACGATTCGAATACGAGGAGATCTGCTTCAATGGGCCGAGCGCCGACACAGCGATCACGCCGTTGCAGTTGGCCGGCGACCCGACGAACGACAGATTGCTATTGCCCGCAGCCGCCACCACCATAACACCGGCGGCTCGGACCTCGTTGATCACCTGTTGGTAGGCGGCTGCGCAGTTAGCCGAGTCGGAACCGAGGCTGAGATTAATGATGTCGGCCTTGCGCGGCGGCTTCAACGTTGTAAGGCCTGCCGCATAGCGCATGCCTTCAATGATGTCGCTGCTTGTCCCGCTGCCCGTGGCGTTGAGCGCGCGCACCGGCAGAATCTTGGTCACCCAGCCCACACCCGTCACACCCTGCGCATTGTTGCCGCGCGCAGCCACCGTGCCCGCGACATGCGTACCGTGTGAAGTGCGGGTGGTCGAGCCGCTGCGGATAATTCCAGGATCCGATGGATCGGCATCGCGGCCGTCGCCATCACCCAGCGGATCGCTGGAGACGAAATCGTAACCGCCGAGCAGGTTCTCGACGAGATCTGGGTGCCGCGCGACACCGGAGTCCACCACCGCCACCACGACCTCGGAACTACCGGTCGTGATGTCCCAGGCCGCAGGCAACTGGATCAGATCGTAATGCCACTTCTGACGTGGGTACTGCGGATCGTTCGGCTCGACCAAGGTGCGCATGACGTAGTCGGGCTCGGCACTCTGCAAGCGCGCATCCTTGCGCAATTCGCGGATGCTGCGCTGTGTCAGCCAGCGCTGCCGTTGTTCCTCCGAGGCAAAGCTGCCCCACGGCAACTTGAACCGTGCTGAAGGACTCAATGCAACCGTGAACACCGAATCGATGCTGCCGGAGAGAACCTTGAAATCGGTTACCGGTTCAGTGATTTCATCGACCTCGCGCAGCAGCCCGTCACCTGCAGGGCGCCCACCGCCGCGCAAAGACTCGCGCGCCTCGGGCGTGAGTACGAGCAGCGCCTGGTTGGGCACGACCTCCGCCGAGAGCGTGGAGTTGCGCAATACGGTGGCGTTGGTTGCCGAATCAGACACCAAAAGGTAGCGGCTTGAGCCGCTGAATACCGAAACGACGAGGATGTACTCCGCGTTCGACGGTGCCGTCACGACCTCGAGATTCGTCTCGCTCTCGGAGGAGTCGAGCAGTGTGCCCGTGGTGGAATACAAATACAGATCGATGTCGTCCGTAATGCCGTCGCCTGACAGTTCCAGGGCCACCTTCTGCCCGGCGAGCAGCGATACTCGGTAGAAGTCTTCGATGTCACCATTGCGCTGTAACTGCCCTTCCGGACCGGTCAACGGTTCGTTGACGTAACCGCCGACGGCGAACGGCCAGTTGAGGGCCTGCGGCGCATCCTCACCGTTGTCTGCGAGGCCGCCGTTCGGGTCGTTGGTATCGCGGTCCGTTTGAATGAACGACGGCGTCAGCAGACTGAACGCGAGCGAGGCCACCGGTGCCGTCGCCTTCAAATTGATCGTCCGTACCCCACCCGGAGCGTTACTCGTCACACGCAGCGTGGCACTGCGCTCGCCCGAGCCCGTCGGTACAAAGCGGATGGAGAGTGTGCACGTGGCGTTTGGCGTGAGAACGCTCGGACAATTGTGCGTCAATGAAAACTGCGAAGCCTGCACTCCGGACAAACTGATATCCGAGAGGATCAGCGCCACCTTGCCACTGCTGGTGAGCACGATCTCACGCGGCGTGCTCGTCGGGCCACCCGCCGTGGTACCGAAATCGATGGCCGACGGACTCAACGACAAGGCGGGCGCAAGAACCTCGACGGTGACCGACTTGCTGACCGACCCCTCGCTGTTGCTGCACGACAAGCTGTACGTGCGCAGACCGTCCGAGGTCGGCGTCACAGTGAGCGTATCCGCCGTGAGCTTCGGGCCCTGCCAATCCCCCGAGGCCGTGCAACTCGTCGCGCCCGTAGCGCGCCAGCTCAACAAACTTGGGCTCCCAAAACCCACCTGAGCCGGCGAGGCCGTGAACGTCAGCGTCGGCACGGCGCCCAGCACCTTCACCGTGACCGAACCCGATACGGAGCCCGCAGGTCCGCTGCAGGTCAAACCATAAGTCCGATCACCTTTGGTCGAAAACTCTTCAGTGGCCAATGATCCCGACTTGCCCCGAGAACCACTCCACGCCCCGGTGGCAGCACAGTCCGTGGCGTCGGTGGTCGACCAGGTCAAGCGCGTCCCAGCGCCGATCGACACCGTGGTTGGTGTTGCCGAGAACCTCAGCTGCGGTTCACCTGCGACCGCAAGCGTGCGCGTCTCAGTGACAGTGCCACCGGCCCCGGTGCAGGTGAGCGTGAATGTCTTGGTACCACGCGTGAGTTGTCGCAGCGTCTCGCTACCCCGCTCGCCCTTTTCACCGCTCCAGTTGCGGCTCGCGCGGCAGCTGCGCGCATTGCTCGCGGCCCAGTTGATCGTCACCGCGCCATCGGGGCTGACCACAGCACTGCTGAGACCGAAACTCAAGACGGGTGGTGGCAGCACACTGACGCTCACGGTCTGCACCGCCTCCCCAATCGGGTTAATGCACCGCAGCGTGTAGGTGTTCAAGGCATTGCTTAACGCACCGGTCGGTACGGAACCGGAAATTTTTTGCTCACCCGCCCAAGCACCGCTGGCGGAGCAACTCGATGCATCGGTCGCACGCCAGCGCAGTGTCGTGCTCTTGCCGGTAGCAACCTCGGAGGCCAGTGCCGAGAACGTCAGCTGCGGCTTTGGCAGCACATCCACCTTGACGCTCGCCCGTCCTGAGCCACCCGGACCCGTACACGCCAAGGTGAAGGTTTTCGCGCCCTTCGACGTCGGTAGCGGTGAGAGCGTCCCGGTTGAAGCCAGATCACCGGCCCAAGCTCCAGTCGCCTTGCAGGCGGAGGCGTCGGTCGCGCTCCAGCGCAGCTCCACCGGCTTGCCGAGTTCAACGGCAGCCACCGTGGCATTGAGTGTCACCGACGGGGCTCCCACAGCCGTAACGGTCACGGTCCGCGTGACCGTTCCGCCCGGGCCTTCGCAAGATAAAACGAACGAATGTGAACCCACTGCCAGTGCCGCGGAGGTCCGGCTACCGGAGCGCGCGGCCGTCCCGTCAAGCGAGCCCGTCCAGGCGCCGCTCGCCACGCAGCGCGTGACGCCCGTGGTAAGCCAACTGACGCGGGCCGTGCGCCCGGCGCCCACGGTGGAGGCGGCAGCCGAGAGCGTCAGCGTGGGTGTGATCGGCTGGGATGCCGCGCGCGAGGGCAGCACTGCCGCCGCCAAGCAGCACAGCAGAATGGATGTGGCGTCGCGGCACCGCATGACGGAACTATAGCGGCTCGGCGCCACCCGTGCGGCGGCACCGACAAAACTTTGCGCCAACCCGGTCACACAACACCACGTTGCACAAAAAAGAACGGCCCCTTGCGGGGCCGTCCAGGGCTTGAGCTTGGAGATCGGTTTTAGAAGCCGATCGCGATACCGGCCGAACCACCGGTCTCGTCACCCGTGGTGGTGACGCCGAGCTTGAACTTAACGCGCTCGCTGACGACGAAGTCCATTCCAAGGGCGGCGGCGGTTTCGCTCGCGAACGTGCCGACGCCGAGGCCGAGGCTGAACTTGCCGTAGTTAACGGTCGGGATCGCAGCCAGCGCCATCGCCATGGCGATACCCTGACGGCTTTCCTTGGTCAGCGAGTCCACACGCTCACCGAGCTGGGTGACGCGGGTGTTGACCGTGTTGATGTTGTTCTGCAGGGTCACATCCGCCGCGGTGCGAGCCGCAATCTCGGCATTGATGTTGTTCTGCAGGGTCGTGTCGGCCGCCTTGCGGTCCGTCACTTCCTTGTCGATGTTGGCTTGCAGCACGACGTCAGCCGCCTTGCGATCGGCATCGACCTTGTTGATGTTGTTCTGCAGGACGACGTCAGCGGCCTTGCGGTCGGTGACTTCCTGATCAATGTTCTTCTGCAACACGACGTCCGCGGCCTTGCGATCGGCCACTTCCTTGTCGATGTTCTGCTGCAGTACCACGTCCGCGGCCTTCCGGTCGGTCACTTCCTTGTCGACGTTGGCCTGCACCTTATCGATATTGGTCTGCAGCGTGGTGTCGGCCTTGTAGAGCTGGTCGAAGCCATCGACGATGGCCTGGCCGACATCGTCCTTGCCGATCACCGTGGCCGCAGTGGCGCACGCCTCACTGTCCGGGTTGGCCAAACACTCCGCAGCGGTGAGGACCGCCTTTGCCGGGTTTTTGGCGTTCTTGGCATCGGTAAGCAAGTCGTAATTGGCGTCCTTGCCCGGAGCGAGGGGGTTAGCGCCAGCCGAGACCAACTGGTTGTATTCCGTTTGCTTGGCCGCTAACTCCGTCTCGGCAGCGGCCAAAGCGGTCCGGTCTGCCGCAGGCTCGAAATTCTTGACAGCGTCGGACGCTTCAACGAGCGCCGTCTTCGCCTCATCGACCGCCGTCTCGAGGCCTTCGATCGGCTCGCGAGCGGTCTGCAACTCGGTGAGCTTGTCCGAGTAAGTAGTCGACTTGCTGTTGTACGCCACGACATCCGTATCAGTCGGGTTTGCGGCAACGTAGTCGGCCACCGTCAAACCCGCAGCCGTCGCCTTGGGAATCAGCAGCTTCTCGGCGGAGTTCAGCTCAAGACCAGCCGTCTCCACCTGCTTTTCGAGCGAGGTAATGCCAGTCTTGGCAGTCGCGAGTGCGGTTTCGGCAGCCGTGACGTCGTTTTTCTTAGCGGTTTCCTCAGCCTTCAACGCGTCGAGCGAGGCTTGGTCTTCTGCCACCGCCGCGTCGTAGGTAGCCTTCTCGTCGGCTACTGTGTCCTTCGCCGGATCCAATTCATCCGTCTTGAAGGCCTCCGCGTCCAGTTTCGCCTGGCACTGTGCCCGATTCAGCCAGATTTCGTAGGACTCGGTGCAGGCGTCGCCGGCATCAACCGCCGCCTTGTACTCGTCTACGCTCTTCGGAACGTTGAGCGGAGTGGACTGAGCCAGCGCCGAGGTGGACAGCAACGCCACGGAGAGCGCGCCAAGTCCAGCCGTGCCGACGAACTTATTGAATTTCATCGTGAGACCTCCAAGCCCCTTCTTTAAGTATTGTTTCCCTGCGGAAACCTAAACCGTACCTCGCAGGCGACCGATAGCGTAGCGCCATCGCCCTGCGAAATGCGAGTTAGAATAACAAATTCACACTATTCTTGACAAAAAACAACCGCGTTGCAACTTCGCAACAAATCAGTCATCCAGGGTCGGCTGTCCCCGCGCAGCGCAGAATCCGCTCGATTCTGCCGAGGGTCGGGAGCAGTGCTGGTCCAATGTGACCGTCGATCCCCGCAACTGGCGGCTACGAACCTCGCCTGAACCATCGACCACAATGCTGAACGCCTGTCCCGCGATGGGACCCGCCGCCACACGGGGGTTTTGAGCGTCGACGGGTAATACCCAGCCCGTGATATTCACCCCCTCGCCCAAGCACTGAACATCACCCACAACCACCGCCTCGGGGCGATCGGTCAGGGAGATTTCATGGATCCAACCCTCCGTCAGCGCCCGGTCGTGGCCCCCGACAAATAGCGCATAGCCATCCTGCACGGTCATCGCACGCCCACCGCAAGCAAGCACCCAGCCGGAGCTCGGCAGCGTTCGCGCGCCCTTCGCGGCGCTGCGCCAGAGCACATCACTCGTGGTAGGCAATGCCTTGGTCGCGATTGTCCGGCCCAGGAACTCGCGCTGCGTCAGTTGCCACTCGCGGGCAGAGTCCACAGTGCGGCTCGTCAACTGGAACTGCACACCCGAGGCGTCATCCGTTGCACTACCGTGCGCCGTCAGTCCCGTGGCCGCGGCATCGAGCATGGTCGCAGCCGCATTACCCGGCGGCGCGTTGCTGCCGAGGTTCAAGGACAGCGGCGCAGCCGTCGTCTCGGTCGCACTCGCCGGTGCGGTCGGGATCGACGTCCAGCCCGAATCGTCGGTGCTGACCGTGCGCTCGAGCGCAGCGCCTCCGGTAGCCGGCTGATAGACGAACGTGATCGTGGTGCGCCGGCCGAGCGTGAACCCAGCGCCGTAACCCACCGCCTCGAAGTAGTTGTTGCCGAGTTGATCTGCGCCGACATACAGAGGGGTAGTCCACTTGGCGAGCGCCGCCGCATCGGTGATTACGGTTTCCTTGTTGTAGCTGATTGCTGCCGCGCCTGCGGGCAGTGAGAAGCTCTCGTAGAACTGGTAATCGGCCGGCGACCAGCCGGTGAAGAACGCCTGGCGAATCGCGATCTCGCGGGAGGCATCATCGCGAGTGCCGGTGATGGTCGTGCTGATCTTCACCGCCGTCAGCGTGCCGAGCGTCTTGTCGAAAACCTTGTACGGTGTGTAGCTCCAGCCCTGGGCAGCCACGCGACCGTTGTAGTCCCACAGATCGTAGCGCTTCGAATCGCTGCTAAAGGCCTGCGTGATCTCGCGAGAACCAGCGCCCGCAGCACCGCAAGTGTTGGTGGAGCTGACGCGGTGCTTGAATACCCGCAGCGTGCCGCGCTCGGAAGCCTCGCGCAGCGTTGCCGCCACATACACGTGACCATCGCAACTGACTGTAATGCTGGTGTTGCCGTTGTCGAAGTAATTGCTCTGGACCTGTACATCGCCAAGATTGTTCGTCGCCACCCAATTGGGCGCCACGTAAGGACCCGCCAATGCCGACAACGCACGCGTCGCGTGGTTGAGTTTGATTAGGGTCACCGTCTGCTGCGTGTTGGGCGTTTGACCCGCCGACGCTACCCCGGCTTGATAGAGGCTGATGTAGAAATCGTCGCCACTTCCGCTGTACACCACAGACGCGCTGAGGCCTTCGTAACTGGCGAGGCTCAGAGAAATCTTCACGCCCGTGGTATCCAGCAATTGCAGGCCGGTCGTGGGGCTCAGCGTGAAGCGCACGAAGTAAATCTGCGCCCGCCCGTCGGAATCCTGATCGCGATAGACCTGAACGCCCTTACTGCCGCCCACGGCGATACCGAGCGGCACCGTCGAGCGCAGCGTGTTGACCGCCGAGGTCGTGATGCGAACCTCGTTGCCGATCTGCTGCCACGAGGTCTCGCTGTTGATCTTGTAGTAGCGCAGCCGCCAATTGACGCCGGGCCCACCGTTGCCAACCACGGCGTACTTGCCGAGCGTCGTGTTCTCACCGCAAGCGATTTCTTGACGCGCCGGATAGTTCGAGCCGTAACCGCCAAAGTTGATTTGGCCGCGATTCGTGCTGGCGCCGGTGAAGTAATTGGCGGTGTTCGTCACCGGATCGACGTACAAAGAACTGATGACTGCATCCGCACCGATCGTGCAGGTCTGCGAGCTGTACGAGCCGCCGCCGCCGATCGGACGTTTGACGACGCCATCAGAGCCGATCACTGACGCGTTACCGCCTAGGCTGTTG
>RGWK01000500.1 GCA_010029775.1 Gammaproteobacteria bacterium | reverse complement strand
GTAGGGCCCGACGGTCGCTACCTCGCCTACGTCGCCAACGTGGACGGTTACAGTCGTCTCGCCATTGTCGATCTCGGCGCCGCCGAGACCCTGCGCCCGATCGGCCTGCCCGACGGACTGATCTTCAACCTGCGGTTCAACCGCGCGGGCAACACCCTCGGCATGAGCATCGACAGTGCACGCTCGCCTGCGGATGTGTGGACCTACGAGTTGCCGACCCGCAAGGCGACGCGCTGGACACGCAGCGAAACCGGTCCTATCGATGCGGCGCGACTGGTCGATGCCGAACTCGTGCGCTACCCGAGCTGGGATCGTGAGGGCAACAAACCGCGACAGATTCCCGCCTTCGTCTATCGGCCGCGCAGTGCAGGCCCGCACCCGGTCGTGATCGACATCCATGGAGGTCCCGAGGGTCAGTCACGCCCCGGTTACAACGCCTTCCTGCAATACCTCGTCAACGAACTTGGCTACGTGGTGATCCAGCCGAACGTGCGCGGTTCGACCGGATATGGTCGGCGCTACACGATGCTCGATAACGGTCGACTGCGCGAAGACTCGGTGCGCGACATCGGCTCGTTGCTCGTCTGGATCGGCACCCGCAGTGAGTTTGATGCGGCGCGCGTGTCGGTGATGGGCGGCTCGTACGGCGGCTACATGGTGCTCGCCTCGCTGATCGCCTACGGTGATCGTCTGCGCGGCGGCATCGATGTGGTTGGCATCAGCAACTTCGTGACCTTCCTCACCAACACGGCGGGCTACCGTCGTGATCTGCGCCGCGTCGAGTACGGCGACGAACGCGACCCCGACATGCGGCGCTTCCTGCAGCGCATCTCGCCGCTTACCCGTGCAAACATGATCCGCAAACCGCTGCTCGTAGTGCAGGGACTGAACGACCCGCGCGTACCGGCGTCGGAGAGCGAACAGATGGTGGCGCAGGTGCGCGCCAACGGTGGTGAGGTGTGGTACCTCGCGGCCAAGGACGAGGGCCACGGGTTCCGCAAGAAAACCAACCGTGACTTCTACCTTAAGACGGCCGCCACCTTCCTCGAAACTCTCGCCGCGCCCTAAAGGGTGCGACTGAATTTCGGGGCGACTTACTTGCGGCGCGAGGTCTCGAGACCCGGCCGCTGGGCCGAGTAATACGCGGCAAGCGCCTTGATGTCCGCTGCGGACAACTGCGCGGCGAAGCCGGCCATGATGGCGTTCTTGCGACCGCCCTTCTTATAGTCGGTCAACGCCCGCTCGAGGTAATCGGCATGCTGGCCGGCAAGGTTCGGGTACTGCGGCGTGATGCCGAG
>RGWK01000499.1 GCA_010029775.1 Gammaproteobacteria bacterium | reverse complement strand
ACGAACCGCTTGCCCGAGGCGACGACCATCCATTGGCATGGTCAGCGTCTGCCGAATGGCATGGATGGCGTCACGGGACTGACCCAACCGTCGATCCCTCCTGGCAAGACGTTCGTGTATGAGTTCGTCGCGCGCCGCCCCGGTACCTTCATGTACCACCCGCACACGGACGAGATGGTGCAGATGGCGATGGGCATGATGGGCTTCTGGGTGACGCACCCGCGCGGCCCGAACCCGCTCATCGACGAGGCTGATCGCGACTTCTGTTTTCTGCTGAACGCGTTCGACATCGATCCGGGCAGCGCCACGCCACGCATCATGACGATGCTCGACTTCAATATCTGGAGCTGGAACAGCCGGGTGTTTCCGGGAATCGATCCGCTCATCGTGCGCCTGGGTGATCGGGTTCGCTTGCGGGTCGGCAACCTCACGATGACCAACCACCCGATTCATCTGCACGGCCACGAGTTCCAGGTGACCGGGACCGATGGCGGGCCGACGCCGCGCTCCACCCGTCGTTACGAGGTCACTGAGGACGTCGCCGTGGGGCAGATGAAGCAGCTCGATTTCATCGCCGATGAAGAAGGCGACTGGGCGGTGCACTGCCACAAGAGTCACCACACGATGAACGCGATGGGCCACGATGTGCCGACCATGATCGGTGTCGAGCAGGCAGACCTCGCGCGCAAGATCAGTGATCTGGTACCGGGCTACATGGAGATGGGCAGTCACGGCATGGATGAGATGTCGACGATGCGCATGCCGTTGCCTGCGAACACGCTGCCGATGATGATGGGCGAGGGCCCGTTCGGTGCGCTCGGCATGGGCGGCATGTTCAGCGTGGTGAAGGTGCGCCGAAACCAGAAGCGCGGCGATTACACCGACCCGGGCTGGTTCAAACACCCACCGGGTACGGTCGCCTACGAATACAAGGGCGACACGCCACCGCCCGTGCGCGGCGGATCGCGCTAGCGCCGCCGCCGCGGCGCACGCGGACGCGGTGAGGTGCTTCGCACCGGTGCCTCGATCGGCAGTGCGGTTTCGTACTTGACCTGCTTGAGCGCGAAGCTCGAGCGAATGCTGGCAATGCCCGGGATGCGCGTCAGTTCATCGACGATGAAGCGTTGCAGCGCCTCGAGGTTGGCGACCACGACGCGCAGCAGGTAGTCGGCATCGCCCGTCATCAGATAGCACTCCATCACTTGCGGGAACGCCGAGACAGTGGTCTCGAAGGCGTTGAGCGCACGATCGACCTGACGCTCGAGTGACACGTGGATGAATACGTTGACCCCAAGATCGAGTTG
>RGWK01000498.1 GCA_010029775.1 Gammaproteobacteria bacterium | reverse complement strand
ATGGATCCTGTCGAATTTATCGGCAACATCGTGCTGCTGATCGTGGGCGGCAACGATACGACCCGCAACTCAATGTCGGCCTATGCCTATGGGCTGTCGCAGTTTCCAGATGAACGGGCGAAGCTGGAAGCCAATCCTGAGCTCATTCCCAACGCCGTGCAGGAACTGATCCGCTGGCAGACCCCACTGTCTTACATGCGCCGCACAGTGACTGAAGACACTGAGGTGGAAGGCGTCCGGATGAAGAAGGACGACATGGTCGCACTTTGGTACGTTTCGGCGAACCGCGACGAAAGCGTGTTCCGCGATGCCGACCGGATCATCGTCGATCGCGAGAATGCCCGGCGGCACCTCTCCTTCGGCTATGGCATCCACCGCTGCGTTGGTGCCCGTGTGGCCGAATTGCAGATGGTCACTCTGCTCGAAGAAATGGCCAAGCGGCGCCTGCGCGTAACCGCTGTGGCAGAACCTGAGCGTGTGCCGGCCAGCTTTGTTCATGGCTATCGCAAGCTGATGGTCGAACTGGCCCGCTATTAAAAGGATCTACCGCCATGAATGCAGTCTCCGAAGGGTATGTCCGCCATGAACGTGATGGGCGCATCTTGCGCATCACGATCGATAATCCGGCCAAGAAGAATAGCTTTTCGCCGGAGATGATGCAGCAGTTGCATTTGAACGCCGCACGATAGATTCAATTAATTACATCTATCACGGTAACGATGGTACAAACATGCCGTGGAAGGACACTGCCCAGATTGACTACCTGAATGCGGAGGCGCGCGAGGCGGTGATCCAAGAGATCCTCTCCGTGGCGCGACGTTCCGACATCATTCGCTTTGATGCAGCAATGACGCTCGCTGCGCAGCACATTCGGCGCCTCTGGTATCCGGCGCGCGGCACCGAGGCTGCGATCCCCTCGCGTAGCGAGTTTGCGTTGAGTGACCGCGAGTTCGCCAAGCGGCTACCGCGCGAGTTCTGGCGCGAGGTGGTGGAACGCGTGGAGCGCGAGCTCCCGGGCACGATGCTCCTCGCCGAGGCGTTCTGGCTTCTCGAGGGGTATTTCGTTCGTGGCCTTGGCATGCACCGCGTTTACAACTCCGCATTCATGACGATGCTGCGCGACGGCAAGAACACGGAGTACCGCACCATTCTGCGCGACACCACGGCGTACGACCCTGAGCTACTGCGCCGCTATGTCAACTTCCTCACCACCCCAGACGAAGAACCAGCTGCTGTGGGGTTCGGCATTGGCGACCGTGCGCTTCTCGCGGCGACGCTGGCTGCCACACTCCCTGGCGTGCCGATGCTCGGTCACGGTCA
>RGWK01000497.1 GCA_010029775.1 Gammaproteobacteria bacterium | reverse complement strand
ACAGGAGTACCCATGAAATCCATCGTTGCCGCATTAATGCTGGTCGCTTCGCTGCTGCTCGGCGGCTGCGGCTACAACACGATCCAGACCCAGGACGAGGCCGTGAAGGCCGCGTGGTCCGAGGTCGTCAACCAGTATCAGCGACGCGCTGATCTCATCCCGAACCTCGTGAACACGGTCAAGGGTTTTGCCGCGCAGGAGGAGAAGGTGCTGGTCGGTGTGACCGAGGCGCGAGCCCGGGCGACGTCCATACAGGTGACGCCGGAGTTGCTGAACAACCCGCAGGCCCTGCAGAAGTTCCAGGCGGCCCAGGGTGATCTGACAACGGCGCTCAAGAGCCTGCTCATGGTTACGGAGAATTATCCGCAGCTGAAGTCGGATCAGAACTTCCGCGACCTGCAGGCGCAACTCGAGGGCACGGAGAACCGCATCACCGTGGCGCGCAACCGCTACATCGCGGCGGTGCAGGAGTACAACGGCACGATTCGCAAGTTTCCCTCGAACCTGACCGCCATGGTCTTCAGTTACGAGGTGAAGCCCAACTTCACGGTCGAGAACGAGGCGGCCATCTCCGCGGCACCGACCGTAGATTTCGCACCGACCAAGTAAGTGACCGCGTAATTTCCCTTGCGCAACGTCCTGCTGGCTCTGTGTTTCGCGACTGCCGCCGCCCTCGCGCCGGCGCAGGAGGCGCTGCAGTCCGTCCCCGAGCTTAAAACTCGGGTCACGGATCTGGCCGACGTCATCCCCGCTGATCGCGAGGCAGCGCTCGAGGCGACGCTCGCCGAGTTCGAGCGTCGCAAGGGGGCACAGATCGCCGTGCTGCTCGTGGCGAGCACCGCGCCCGAAGAGATCGAGCAGTACTCGATCCGCGTGGTCGATGCCTGGAAGCTGGGTCGCAAAGGGGTCGACGATGGCGCGTTGCTCATCATCGCCACCGACGATCGGCGCATGCGCATCGAAGTGGGTCGCGGTCTCGAAGGGGCGCTCACCGATCTCGCCGCCAATCGCATCATCACCGAGATCATCCGGCCGCGATTCCGCGAGGGTGATTACGCGGGCGGTGTCGAGGCGGGTGTCGACCGGATCATTCGGTTCGTCGATGGCGAGCCCCTGCCGGAGCCCGAGGCCGACGCAAACGGCGGCAACGCGAGTCCCTGGGATTCAGTCGTCGGTCCGCTGTTCCTGCTGCTCGTGTTCGGCGCAGGTGTGCTGCGCGCGGTATTCGGACGATTCTTTGGTGCTGCAGCCACCGGCGCTCTTGGCGGGGCGATCACCTGGTTTGTTATCGGCAGTGTGCTGGCGGCGGGGTTCGTCGGT
>RGWK01000496.1 GCA_010029775.1 Gammaproteobacteria bacterium | reverse complement strand
CTGGGCGTGGAAGGTCGCGCTCCAATCGGCCGCGGCGCTCTCGGAGTACAATCTGCCGAGCCCCTGTTCGGCATGACCGCCGAGGACGTCGTTGACCATCTCGAGGACCGCCGGCGCGCAGCGTCGGGTCTCGTCGAGGTTCAGGTTCACGCCGTTCCGGGCGATGTCGCGGTGGAGGTTGCCGAGCAGCTTGCGGTTGCCAGAACGCCATTCGTAGAGGGACTGCTTGAGGTCACCGACCACGAAGACACTGCGGTCTTCCTGCGGCTGGTCGACGATCTCGCTGATGTTGCGCTTGAGCACCTCGAACTGCTGGGTGCTCGTGTCCTGGAATTCGTCGAGGAGCCAGTGCTTGATCGTGCAGTCCAGGCGATAGGCCATCTCATCCCGGTCGAACGGTTCCGCGTGGGTGAGCAGGGTGACGTAATCGCTGAAGCCCAACAGGCCCGTGCGGCGGTTCTGTTCGTCGTAGGTCGCCTCGTAGTCGCCCAAGCAAAGGCGCAGGGCCTGCGTCTGCTTCAGGCGGGTGCGGACCAGCTGGTCGATGGCGCGCCAGACGAGCCGGCGCATGCCGTCGGCGGCGTCGATCGGGACATCGATCTCGCCGCGGTGGCTGATGACGCCTGACATCCCTTCCGGGCGTTCGAGCGTGGCTCGGAAATAGTCCGCCAAGTCGTTGGCCGTCCCGTTATCGCAGCGGGTGCTCGTGGCTGCTTCGCCGAGCGTGCGGCAGTTCTTCGGGAATTTGTCCGGCGTGCCGAACTGCTGGAGCAGGAAGCCTTCCACCTTGGCCCATTCCGCGGCCGCGTCCACCGTGTCGGCGTAGCCGGCCCAGCGGGGCTTGCCGTCGGCCCAGATCAGGTCGGCATTGCCCCACAGGCTGGGTTCCGGGGCGCTGACGAGCAGGCCGTGGTATTCCTTGGCCATCTCGGCCAGGGATTCGAGCGGGTTGGCGATCTCCTCGCCGTCATTAAAGTCCTTCAGGTTGGCCAGCAGCACCGCGGCTTCGTTCGCATCCAGCTTCTGGACGATCGTCTGGACGGCCTTCAGGCGGAGGTTCTCCGTTTCCTGGTCAGGGATCGTGGTCGCTGAGCCGCTGCTCAGGCCGACTTCCAGGGGGAAGTTGTTCACCAGCTTCGCGAAGAAGCTGTCCAGCGTACCCATCGTCAGTCGGTTCGACGACAGAAGCGCCTGCCTCAGCATCGTGCGGAATCGTTCCTTGCCGAACTGCCGCGCGTCGAGGCCTAGTCGCTGGCAGAGCTCTTCGCGCTTACGATCGTCTTCGGCAGCCTCGCGCAGTTTGGCGATGACCTTGACGAT
>RGWK01000495.1 GCA_010029775.1 Gammaproteobacteria bacterium | reverse complement strand
GCGATGCGATGCGGATAATCGGGCTGTCGCTCGAGAAGCGCTGAAAACCGGGCAAACATAATGTCGCCGACCAGGTACCCCAACCAGAGTCGCCGATTCATCGACAAACCTGCGAAATGCTGTCGAGTCATCACGCTGTAGACGACGAACCGAAGATTGACGATGACCGCGGTCACGACGATGAGCCAGATCGGCGCGAACGTTGCCATGAGCGGCAGAGCGGCGAGCTGAGCGCTTCCCGCATACGCCACCAAGCTCATGACGATGGACTCGGGCACGCCGAGCCCGGATTTCACCATCGCGACGCCGGTGACGAGGCCCCACGCAAAGACGCCGGGCGCCGCCGGCAATAAATCACGCACGCCGTGGCGAAACGCTTCTCGCGGCGAAGTCGCCGCAGCGCCGATGACGGAGGACTCAGACAAGATCGATCGCGTGGATCTTGAGATCGGCGAGCGTCACGACCTGTAGGGCGCGACGATGGGTCGCCTTCAGGCTGACTTTGGGCGCGCAACCGGCCTCGAACGCTTCCTGCCAACGGGCTGCGCAGAGACACCAGCGATCGCCCGGCTTGAGTCCGGGGAAACCGAATTCCGGCCTCGGCGTCGACAGGTCATTGCCCCGAGACCGGGAGAACTCCAGGAACTCTGCGGTCATCAGGGCGCAGACGGTGTGCGAACCGACGTCTGAGGCGTCGGTCTCGCAGCAGCCGCTGCGGAACCAGCCGGTTTTGGGTGACTGGCTGCAGTCGGCGAGAGGCTCGCCGAATACGTTGACCTGCCTGTTCTGACCGTCGCCGCTGCCGTCCATGGTGATGAGAAGGGTACCTTAAACCGATCGGACAAATGAGAATGATCCGCAATTGCATACGCGGGGTGGGCTGTCGGATACTTTGGTTATGGGCGATGTCGGCCAAACTCCGCGGACGCTTTCCGGCCTCAAGGCCGGGGAGTCGGCTGTGGTCGAGCGGGTCGATGCAGACGACCTGCTGGCTCGGCGCCTGCTCGAGATCGGGTTTTATCCTGGCGCGAAGGTCGAGCTGGTGGCGTCCATGTGGCCTGCCGATGATCCTGTTGCCATCCGGGTTGGTGGCGCCACCTTTGCCTTGCGTCGACAGGAAGCGGAGCGGGTGAAAATCCGATGAGCGCCGCAGAGTCACGAATCGCGCTAATTGGCTTACCCAACTGCGGTAAGACCGCACTCTTCAATCGGGTAACCGGTAGCCGGCAAAAAGTTGCGAACTACCCGGGCGTGACGGTCGAGCGAAAGGAGGGGTACCACCGCTCTGCATCCGGGCGTCGTTATCGCCTCTTAGATCTT
>RGWK01000494.1 GCA_010029775.1 Gammaproteobacteria bacterium | reverse complement strand
CACTCGTTGGGCCTTCAGGATCAGGGAAGAGCACCATTTTGAGTTTGATCCCGCGCTTCTGGGATGCGAGTGATGGCGCAGTGCAACTTGACGGTGTTGACGTTCGCGGGATCCAGCTGCGCTCATTAGGCGAGATGATTGGCGTCGTGACCCAAGAGACACATCTGCTGCACGCAACCATTCGCGACAACCTGCTCTACGCGCGACCAGAGGCAACCGATGCGCAGATCCTTGCAGCACTGGAAGGAGCGTCGCTCACCGAGCGCATCAACGAGTTGCCGCAAGGCCTCGACACTGTGGTGGGTGAACGCGGCTACAAACTCTCAGGCGGCGAGCGTCAACGCTTGGCGATTGCCCGTGTGCTGCTCAAGGATCCACCCATCCTCTTACTCGACGAGGCCACCTCAGCACTCGACTCCGTCTCAGAGCGGCATGTACAACAGGCGCTTGAGCGCGCTATGGCGGGCCGCACCACCATCGCCGTAGCGCACCGGCTGAGCACCGTGGCTTCTGCAGATCAGATCATCGTGTTAGATCACGGCAGCATCGTGGAGCGTGGACGACACGAGGAGTTGCGCTCAAAGGGCGGCCTCTATGCCGAACTCGCTGCCGTGCAGTTCGGACTGCACGCGTAGCCACTCGGTTCAGGGAGACGCAATCACCAGACGATGAAAACTCGAAGGCACTTGCGCGCCATCAACGCTCCTGAACTGCGCGCTGTGCTCTTGCACCACCCAGCCGCTCGGTGCTGAGGCGAGCAGTTCGTTCAGCACGGCGTGTGCCTCGATGCGAGCGAGCGGTGCGCCAACGCAGGCGTGTGGACCGATTCCAAAGGCGATGTGGGGCGATGCCGCGGGGCGATCAAGGCGCAGCTCCGCAGGGCAGGTGAAGACCGTTGCATCGTGATTCGCAGAGGCAAAATCGAGCCCAACGTGCGGTGACCGCTCCGGGTCACCACCACTCACTCCACGGTCGATACGCTCCATGAGCCCAAGCGGTGTTGTGAGGCGCAGCGTCTCTTCGATGAAGGCGGTTCGCATCGCAAGGTCGCAACGCAGCGCCGCAACGTGCGTAGGATGCGCCGCAACCATCCAGGCGATTCCAGCAATCAGGTTCATCACCGTGTCGCGACCACCCGCCAGTAGGAGACTGCCGACGCCGATCTGCTGGTCGCGCGTCAGGAGCACCCCGGCGATTGGGGTGCTGGCAAGCAGGTTGAAGAGTCGCCCACCAGTTCCCGCCGCACCCTCATCGACGGCTCGTTCGAGGAAGGCAAGGAGGGCAGCCCCGTCGCGTCGCCCGTCGTGATCGCCCCAGACCG
>RGWK01000493.1 GCA_010029775.1 Gammaproteobacteria bacterium | reverse complement strand
TGGTGCGCGGCAGCGACTGCTGTTGGGCGCGGCTCTCGATCTGAAAGACGCCGATGGTGTCGGCGGCGCCAATGGCGCGCCAGACCTCGGGAGTCTCCTCGGGGAGGGCGTCGAGGTTGGGGCGAGTGCCGAAATCACGCTCCACCAGATCAAGAGCGTCGGTGATGGCGGTGAGGATGCCGAGGCCGAGCAGGTCGAGCTTGACGAGCTTCAGCGCCTCAATATCGTGCTTGTCGAACTGCAGCACGGCACGTTGCCCATCACTGGAGCGCTCCACGGGGGCGAGCTCGTCGAGCGGCTCGGCGGTGGCGACCACGCCCCCCGGGTGCAGCGAGCGGTGGCGGGGGAGCCCATCGATCTCGGCACAGAGGCGTAGCCAGCGACTCCAGGCACCCTCGCCGCGACCCGTCGCCAGCAGGCGACCCCAGCGCGGATCGGCGGCAAGGTCGGCACCGATCTGCGCCGGGTCACCCGTCTCTAAGCGACGCGCCGCCTCGTCGACCAACTCTTGCGGCAGGCCGAGTGCCAGCCCCACGTCGCGCGCCGCCGACCGTGCGCGATAGGTAATAAACGTACAGACCATCGCCACGTGTCGCGGTCCGAATCGATCGAGCACCGCATTGATCACTTCGTCACGTCGGTCCGAGGCGAAGTCCACGTCAACATCGGGATACGACTCACGCCCCTCATTCAGGAATCGCTCAAAGATCAGGTTGTGCCGAATCGGGTCGACGCGCGTAATGCCGAGCAGATAGGCAATCACCGAATCACCGGCGCTGCCGCGACCCTGCGCCGCAATGCCGGTGCGATGCGCACCGCGCACGATGTCGGCACACAAGAGAAAGAACTCGGCGAGCCCCGTGCGCTCAATCGCCGCGAGCTCGCTCGTAATGCGGCGCGCCAACTCGTCGCCACCATTCGGGTAGCGACTCGGCACCCCCGCCCACACCTGTCGCGCCAACTCCTGGTCGGCACTCACCCCCGCAGGAAGATCGATGCCCGCAAAGCGCACCCGCGCAAAGTCGAGATGCAGATCGGCTCGCGACGCGATCTCAACCGTTCGCGCAATCGCCGCAGCCCACGACGGCTGCATTGACAACACCTCAGCACCAGATCGCAGATGCGCATCTGCCGCAAGAAATCGCAGCGGCCCGAGTCGTTCAATAGAGACTCCGTGCCGAATGGCGGTAACGGTGTCGAGGAGTTCGCGTTCACTCGCCGCAGCACAGCGTGGCGCCGCACTTGCCAGCAGCGGTAGTCCGCACAAATTCGCGAGGGCGATGGTTTCGGCGAGCAGCCAGGCACCGCCAGGAAGCTGCTGATCAACCAGCTGCAGGT
>RGWK01000492.1 GCA_010029775.1 Gammaproteobacteria bacterium | reverse complement strand
TCTACTGCTGAAGGATCAATCAACACAAGAGTATCAAACGAAGAATCTACAAGAACTTCATCTGACGCATCTTTGACTACAAGAGTATCTTCTGAAGAAGTTGCTAGAGCTTCTGCCGATACGTCTTTGGACACTAGAGTTTCTACTGAAGAGTCAACAAGAACTGCGGCTGACGCATCTTTGACTACAAGAGTATCTTCTGAAGAAGTTGCTAGATCTTCTGCTGACGCATCTATCGTTGCTACTATTTCTTCTAACGCATCATTCGACCTTTCTATCGAAACTAGATTATCAACTGAAGAAGTAACAAGATCTACAGCTGACTCATCTTTAACTACAAGAGTATCGAATGAAGAATCTGCAAGAGTTTCAGGAGACGCATCTGTTGCGGCAGCAGCATCTACTTCATTATCTACTGCTGAAGGATCAATCAACACAAGAGTATCAAACGAAGAGTCTACAAGAGCATCAGCTGATTCATCTTTAACTACAAGAGTATCAAATGAAGAGTCTACAAGAACTTCAGCTGACGCTTCTTTAACTACAAGAGTATCTACCGAAGAATCTGCAAGAGCTTCTGCCGATTCATCGTTAAATTCTGTATTATCTGCTGAAGTTTCTAACAGAATTGCTGATGTTGATGCTGAACAATCAAGAGCTGAATCTGCGGAGTTGGTGTTAACTAACAATTTATCTGCTGAAACATCTTCAAGAGTATCTGGTGACGCATCTTTGAATACTGCTTTAGGATCTGCAGAGTTGTCATTGTCATCTAGAATTGCTACTGAAGAATCTACAAGATCATCTGCCGATACATCATTAACTTCAAGAGTGTCTACTGAAGAATCAAACAGAACTGCTGCCGATTCATCTTTAAATAATGCTATAACAGGTGAAACATCTTCTAGAGTTTCTGCTGACGCATCATTAGCAGCTGAAATCAGTGCAATTAACGCTTCTGACTTCGGTAAAGTAGGAACAACAGGATCTGTTAATGGAACAAATAAAGAGTTCCCACTAAACAGTGTTTTAGTGGTAAATACTGAATTTGTATACTTGAATGGTCTACTACAAAAAGCCGGTGATGATTATACTTTAGTCACTAATCTTGCCGCAAGTCCAAATACAGTTCGAATTGATTTTGTAACAGCACCAAAACTTGGTTCTTCTGTACAATTTGCAGGTAACGTAGTTGCGTAATCTATTGTTTGACTAACAAACAAAAAAAAAGAGTCCTCCGGGACTCTTTTTTTTTGTTATAGATTATTATATAAATTTGTTTGTGGATTATATATTAAATGTGTACCTGAAACATATATATCTTCCTCTTTTTCTCCATTTT
>RGWK01000491.1 GCA_010029775.1 Gammaproteobacteria bacterium | reverse complement strand
GCGGCTTTCATCGCCGCGTTGTTTGATGGTTTGATCTTATCTTGTTGGCAGTGAACTTTACACTGCAAAAGTTCTTTTTTGATTTCAGGTCGAAACCTTCGTAATGTCGCCGAGACGGTACCAGCTCTTGAAGCCAGTCTCCGGGTCCAGGACGTCGACGGCACCCACGAAGGACCAGTCATCGAGGAACTCGCCCGAGCCGGCAACCCGCTTCGTGTAGTCATCGCTCGCCGCGATGAACTTCTTACCAGACCTGCTCATCAGAAGGTCACCCTTGGTGATGTATGCCATATTAGTAGTATACCCCTTTGCCGTGAGACTTTGCACAGCGGATCAGAACTTTTCCGCCGCGATCCACTGGACGTTACCCTTCGTGTCCTTGACACCGGCCCGGGCATTGAATTTGCCGTAGTATTTGTTGACGCCGGCCCAGAACACCTTGCCGGTGAAGCCGTCCACCGTGACCGTCGTACCCTTGGCTGGGATGCGGGCCAGGAGCTTCTCAGCCTCGGCCTTGAGGGCATCCTCCTTGGCCTGCTTCTTGGCGTACCGGGCGGCACGCTTGGCCTTCTCGGCCTCCTCGGCAGCCTGCCGGGCGGCGTACTCGCGCTTAAGCTCCGCCAGGCGAGCCTCGGCCGCGGCGGTGTGATGGGCCTCCCGAGAAGAGGTTGGTGCAGTCGACCCAGGCGAACCGGTCGCCGATGTCCAGGGCCTCGACCTCGTACCAGGGAGCGTCGGTGACGTAGGCGCGGTTGCCGACGGAGTGGTGGCGGGGCTTCTTGCCCTCGTGGCCGAGGTAGACCAGGGCGTAGGTGCAGGTGGTGGACCGCATGTCCGTGTAGTCCAGCGTGTCCGACCAGTTGCGGACCTCGGTGGTCGTCTCGATCCGGATGACTCGACCCACGTAGAGGGTCTCGGTGAGGGTGTTGAGGCCGTTGTGGTCGCAGCTGGTCTTCTTGATCGGCATCTGGATCTGTCTCCTTACGTTTCTACTGTACCACTATCACGCGCGAACTTGCAGCGTGTTCAGTGAGAGTCGATCCGGGTGGTATGGTTCACCTCGGACCCAGGGGCCACCGCGTGGAGCTCGGTCCAGACGATGTCGTCGGAGCTACCGCCACCGTAGACCACGTGGTCTCGGAGCCACTCGAACTTGAACCGGGCTGACGCCTCGTCGAGGAAGACGAAGGTGGCCACGTCAACGTTGGAATACGAGTTAGCTCCCTGCTGCACGACGAAGATCTTGTCCACGGTCCCAGTATACCCTTTTCTCGCGCGAACTTGCAGAGGCAGATGGATAAGTTTTTGTCCACCCTTGGTGACCCTATGGAGACTCGAACTCCAATAAC
>RGWK01000050.1 GCA_010029775.1 Gammaproteobacteria bacterium | reverse complement strand
AGCAGGGTATCGTTGACGAGCGTGCTCTTGCCCGACCCTGATACGCCGGTGACGCAACTCAGCAGGCCGATCGGCAACTCGACGGTCACGTTCTTCAAGTTATTGCCGCTCGCATCGACGACCCGTAGCACCTTGGAGGGTTGCGCGGGCGTGCGCAGCCGTGGGACCTCGATGCGCAGCGTGCCGCGCAGATACTGTCCCGTGAGCGAGTCGGGGCAGTCGCGGATATCGGCCGGCTTGCCCGCTGCGACGAGCGCGCCACCGTGCACGCCGGCGCCAGGCCCGAGGTCGATCAGATGATCTGCGGCAAGTATCGCCTCTTCATCGTGCTCGACCACGATCACGGTGTTGCCGAGATCACGCAGACGGCGCAGCGTGTTGAGCAACCGGCCGTTGTCGCGCTGATGCAGGCCGATCGAGGGCTCATCGAGGATGTACATCACGCCCGTCAACCCGGAGCCAATCTGGCTCGCGAGGCGGATGCGTTGCGCCTCACCGCCCGAGAGCGTGTCGGCGCTGCGCTCAAGCGTCAGATACTCGAGCCCGACATCGACCAGAAAGCGTAGTCGGTCGAGGACTTCACGAACGATCTTGCCGGCGACTTCGCCTCGCCAGCCCGGTAGCTGCAGCTCGGCAAAGAATTGCGCAGCATCGCTGACTGCGAGGCGGGTGACGGCTGGAAGCGATTGTTCGCCGATGAACACGTGACGGGCGGTCAGGTTGAGCCGGCTGCCATCGCAGGTCTGGCAAGAGCGCCAGCCGCGATACTTGGCGAGCTCCTCCTTGACTGCTGCCGAGTCGGTCTCGCGGTAACGCCGCTCAATGTTGCAGAGCATGCCTTCGAAGGGATGGGTGCGACGTGTCGGGCGGCCGCGACTGGTGCCGTAGACGAACTCGATGCTCTCCTCGCCGCTGCCGTAGAGCAGGATCTGCCGGATCCGCGCCGGCAGTTCCTGCCAGGGCTCCTCGATGTCGAAGCCGTAGTGGCGGGCCAGCGTCTCGATCAGTTGCAGGTAATGCGGGTTGTGCCGATCCCAGCCGCGGATTGCTCCGCCGGCGAGGGAGAGCTGCGGATAGGCTGCGACGCGCGCCGGATCAAAGAACTCCTGCTGGCCCAGGCCGTCGCAGTCTGGGCAGGCGCCTGCGGGGCTGTTGAAGGAGAACATCTTTGGCTCAAGCGTGGGCACGCTGTAGCCGCACTCGGGGCAGGCGTGACGATTTGAAAACAGCAGTCCTGCGCCGTGTGGTTCGTCCATGCGAACCACGCGCGCTGTGCCACCGGCGAGGCGCAGAGCGGTCTCGAAGGACTCGGCGAGTCGTGTCGCACTTTCCGCGCGTACCCGGAAACGATCGATGACGGCGTCGATGCTGTGTTTGCGGCGCGCGTCGAGCTGCGGCAGCGTGTCGAGTTCAACGAGCGCCCCGTCGATACGGGCGCGCACGAAGCCTTGGGCCTGCAGATCCCGCAGTACCGTCGCGTGCTCGCCCTTGCGGTCCTGCACGAGCGGGGCCAGCAACATGGCCGCCGTGCCCTCCTCGAAGCGCAGTACCTGATCGACCATCTGGCTCACCGTCTGGGCTTCAAGCCCGATGCCGTGCTCGGGGCAGCGTGGCAGGCCGGCACGGGCGTAGAGCAGGCGCAGGTAGTCGTGAATCTCGGTCACCGTGCCGACCGTGGATCGCGGGTTATGCGAGGCGGCCTTCTGCTCGATGGCAATCGCCGGGGAGAGTCCCTCGATGTGGTCCACATCGGGTTTGTCCATCACCGAGAGGAACTGCCGGGCATAGGCGGACAGCGACTCGACGTAGCGCCGCTGACCCTCGGCATACAGGGTGTCGAAAGCCAGAGACGACTTCCCCGAGCCCGACAAGCCGGTGATCACCACCAGACTGTCGCGGGGGATGTCGAGGTCGAGATTGCGCAGGTTGTGGGTCCGCGCACCGCGGATGCGGATCGGATGCATCGAGCCGTTATCCAGGAAAAACAGCCGGTTAGTGTAGCCCTTCAGCCGGCCTTTGCGGTGGCCCGGCAGCCTTCGCAGGGGTTTTAACGGGATTTTCGCGGTGCAGGCGGGTGTCCGGACGATTAGAATGGAGCGCTTTTCCACCCCCCGCCCGCTGCCGTAGCGCCCCGCCGTAGAGCATCATCGTCGGCAATCTGGGCCAGGACCCGGACACCAAGGCCATGCCCTCGGGCATGACGGTCGCCAATCTGCGCATCGCCACCAGCGAGAGCTGGAAGGACAAGCAGACCGGTGAAATGAAGGAACAGACCGAGTGGCACAGCGTCGCCCTGTTCGGTCGCCTCGCCGAGATCGCCGGCGAGTACCTGCGCAAGGGTTCGCAGGTCTACATCGAAGGCCGTTTGCGCACGCGCAAGTGGCAAGATAAGCAAGGTAACGACCGCTACACCACCGAGATCGTCGGCAACGACATGCAGATGCTGGGCGGTGGTCGCGGCGGCATGGGTGGCGAGTCGAGACCGTCGGGTGGCGGTCGCACGCAGGGATCCGATCCCGGATACGGTGAGCCGGTTCGCAGCAGCACTGAAAAAGATGAGACCTTTGACGACGACATCCCCTTCTGACCCGCCGCCGGCGGGCGCAGCCGTGACCGGTCGCTATTTCATCAAGACCTACGGCTGCCAGATGAATGAGTACGACTCCTCACGGATGGGAGATGTGCTGGCCGCAGCCGAGGGTTTCGTCGCCACGGACGATCCGGCTGTTGCCGATGTGCTCATCGTCAACACCTGCTCGGTGCGCGAGAAAGCCGAATCGAAAGTCTTTTCGCTCCTTGGCGAGTGGAAGCAGATCAAGGACGCACGGCCCGGGGTGATCATCGGCGTCGGTGGTTGCGTGGCAAGCCAGGAAGGCGACACTCTGATCAAGGCCGCCCCTCAGGTGGATCTCGTGTTCGGGCCGCAGACGGTGCACCGCCTGCCACAGATGCTCGCGGAACTGCGCGGCACGGGGCGCCCGGTGGTCGACGTCAGTTTCCCCGAGATCGAAAAATTCGATGCCTTGCCGGCGCCGCGTGCCGAAGGCGCCACGGCCTTCGTGTCGATCATGGAAGGTTGCAGCAAGTACTGCAGTTTTTGCGTTGTGCCCTACACCCGCGGTGATGAGGTCAGTCGCCCGCTCGAGTCTGTGCTGGCCGAAGTTGCGCAGTTGGCGGCCCAGGGCGTGCGCGAGGTCACCCTGCTCGGTCAGAACGTCAACGCCTATCGCGGGGCCATGGCCGATGGTGTGCTCGTTGATCTGGCGACACTGCTGCACCATGTCGCGGCCATTGCGGGCATCGAGCGCATCCGCTTCACGACCTCGCACCCGCTCGAGTTCGACGACAGTCTGATCGAGGCGTACGCCAACATTCCAAAACTCGCCAATCACCTGCATCTGCCCGTGCAGTCGGGATCGGATCGCGTGCTTGCGCTCATGAAGCGCGGCTATACAGCCCTCGAATTCAAAGAAAAGATCCGCAAGTTGCGTGCCGTCCGGCCGGATATTTCGGTCACCTCCGATTTCATCGTGGGCTTCCCCGGTGAATCCGCGCGTGATTTCCAGGCCACGTTGCAGCTCGTGCGCGATCTGTCGATCGACCAGTCGTTCAGTTTTCTCTACAGCCGTCGCCCGGGCACCCCAGCGGCATCATTGCCCGACGACACGCCGCAGGAAGAGAAACAGGCCCCGAGCTCGCTCTACGCGAGTTTTCTCTCGAACCGCCCGACAATGAGCGTCTGGCGAATTTGTGCGGACCGCTCGATGAAAACCTGCGTCTCATCGAGTCGCGTCTCGGTGTGGAGGTGCGTCGTCGCGGCAGCGCGTTTCGTGTGCAGGGCC
Source organism: Gammaproteobacteria bacterium (assembly GCA_010029775.1). Classification (GTDB taxonomy): domain Bacteria; phylum Pseudomonadota; class Gammaproteobacteria; order Steroidobacterales; family Steroidobacteraceae; genus UBA964. Next base: position 8,037 of record RGWK01000050.1, on the reverse strand, counting down.
CCAAGGCGCGCGCGGCCGAGGCCTTGCTTGGGGAGCTCTTCCGTCTTGCACGCACCGAGGACATCACCCCTGAGGCGGTGCATCTGGCGCTGCGCGATCAGGATGCCAGCGCCGCATCGCCGGGTGCTGCACCGGAGGGTGACTCGGAAGACACGGGGCTGAGGACGCTGCGTGGCACCATCCGTGCGCGCGGTCCAAACCAACGGGAGTATCTGCGCCGAATCCGACGCGATGATTTGACCTTCGGGGTCGGGCCTGCCGGTACGGGCAAGACGTATCTCGCGGTGGCCTGCGCCGTCGAGGCGCTGCAGTCCGATCGGGTGCGACGCATCGTGCTCGTGCGACCGGCGGTCGAGGCTGGCGAGCGGCTCGGCTTTCTGCCGGGCGATCTAACGCAGAAGGTCGATCCGTATCTGCGACCGATGTACGACGCACTCTACGAGATGATGGGCTTCGACCGGGTGGCCAAGCTGATTGAGCGCAACGTCATCGAGGTGGCGCCGCTGGCCTTCATGCGCGGTCGCTCGCTCAACGATTCGTTCATCATCCTCGATGAAGCACAGAACACCACCGTTGAGCAGATGAAGATGTTCCTCACACGTATCGGCTTTGGGTCGCGCGCGGTTGTCACCGGCGATGTGACGCAGACCGATCTGCCGGCCGGAAAACTCTCCGGGCTGCGACACGTGCTTGAGGTGCTGCGTGGTGTGCAGGGCGTCGGTTTCCAGTTCTTTGAAGCGCGTGATGTGGTGCGCCATCCGCTCGTACAGCGCATCGTGCAGGCGTATGAGGCGCGCGAAGGTGCTGCCCATCGCGAGGGGCCCTCCTCGTGACCTTGCGCGCAAGCCCACCGGCCCGCGTGCGTTCACCGCTGCGCGTCGACTATCCGACCAACGTCCTGTCTTTTCCTGCGCCTCGACTCGGCCGTGCAGCCGGGACGCGGCCGCTCGGTGACATCGTGCTGTGCGCGCCGGTGATCGAGCGCGAGGCACGAAAACAGCACAAGCGCAGCGATGCGCACTGGGCCCACATGGTGGTGCACGGTTGCCTGCATTTGCTCGGGCTCGATCACGAACAAGAGGCCGATGCGCGACGCATGGAGCGGCGCGAACGGCGAATTCTGGCGGGCTTCGGCATCGCTGATCCCTATCTCGAGACCACGGAGTCCGCATGACCAACCCGCGTTACAGTTCAATGAGCTGGATGCGCAAGCTCGGCCGCGCCTTGTCGGGCGAGGCGGAGGATCGCGAGGATCTCGTGCAGCAGATGCGCCAGGCGCTTGAGCGTGGCCTGATCGATGCCGACGCGTTGCAGATGATGGAAGGCGTACTCGGCGTTGCCGATCTGCAGGTGCGCGACATCATGATCCCGCGCTCGCAGATGGTGACGGTACGTCGCGACGATCCGCCGGAAAAATTGCTGCCGGTGATCGTAGAGTCCGGACACTCGCGATTCCCCGTGATGGACGACGATCGCGACGATATCGTCGGCATCCTGCTAGCCAAGGACGTGCTGCGCTATGTGGCCACGGGACGCTTGGCGGATTTCGACATCCGCGAGTGCATGAGACCGGCTGTGGTTGTTCCCGAATCGAAGCGGGTCAATGTGCTGCTGAAGGAGTTTCGTCGTAACCGCAATCACATGGCCATCGTCGTCGATGAGTACGGCGGCGTCTCGGGCGTCGTCACCATCGAGGATGCGATCGAGCAGATCGTCGGCGACATCGACGACGAGTTCGATGTGGAGGACGACCACAACATCCGCAAGGAAGCCGAGCGACAGTTCCTCGTGCGCGGTGCCACGCCGATCGCCGAGTTCAACGAATATTTCGGCGTCGAACTGGCCGACGACGAGTTCGATACCGTGGCCGGCCTCGTCATGAAACAACTCGGTCATCTACCCCGCCGCGGCGAGACGCTGATGATCGGCGATATCGAGATCCGCGTCTTGCGCGCCGACCGTCGCCGCGTGGAGGCTCTCAAAGTGCTTCCGCCGCGGGATGTGCAGCCACCGGAAGAGCGCGCTGCGGACTGACCCGCTGCACCGCATGTCACCCGAGTCGCTGCTGCGCGGTGAGAGTGCTGCAGGCCCGCTGATCGCCGGGCTCGCGGGAGCGGCGCTTGCTCTGGCGTTCGCGCCCTTTGGCTTATGGCCCTTCACGGTGCTGGCGCCCGCGCTGCTCTTTGCGCTGTTGCAGGACTGCACACCGCGCCGCGCGGCCTGGATCGGTTTTTGTTTCGGCATTGGCACCTTCGCGGCGGGCACCTACTGGCTTTACGTCAGTATTCACGGTTTCGGCAAGGCACCGCTGTGGCTTGCGCTCGCTCTGATGGCGGCGCTGGTTGCCGTAATGGCCTTGTACTGTGCGGCGCTCGGTTACGTTGCGGCCCGCTGGCTGCCGCCGCGCGGCGCCGCGCGTTGGCTCGTGGGTTTGCCGGCGCTGTGGGTGCTGCTCGAGTGGGTGCGCGGCTGGTTGCTGTCGGGCTTTGGCTGGTTATCGCTCGGCTACGCGCACACCGACACCTGGCTCGCGGGCTTTGCACCGGTCGGCGGCATTCATGCCGTATCGGCCATCGTGTTGTTGATGGCCGGGGCACTGGTCGCGCTGTGGCGGGGCATGCCGCGTGAGCGCGTTGCTGCCGTTGTGCTGCTGGTGTTGCCGTGGCCCGTCGGCGCTGCACTCGATCGGCTCGCGTGGACGGATCCCGCCGGATCGCCAGTCGGCGTAGCCATCGTGCAGGGTGCGATCCCGCAGGATCAGAAATGGCTGGAGTCCAATCGCGAGACGACGCTGCGTCGATATCGCGATCTGACATTGCAAGTGCTCGGTACGCCGCTGGTGGTGTGGCCGGAGGCTGCAGCGCCAGATCTTGCTAACAATATCGTGCCGTACTTGCGTGATCTCGCCCGGGCGGCCGAGGCGCAGCGCTCGGCGTTGCTCCTCGGTCTCATTCGCGCGGAGCCCGCGGCCGCGGGCGCTGCAACCGCAAGTGCTGCGACGGATCTCGATGAGCTTGCCTATTTCAATTCTCTGCTCGCGTTCGGTGACGAAGTCACCTGGTACGACAAACACCACCTGGTGCCGTTCGGCGAGTTCTTTCCAGTGCCTAAGATGGTTCGACGCTGGTTGCGTCTGATGAGTCTGCCGTATTCGGATTTCACGCGGGGCGCAGCGGTGCAGCCGCCGCTGCAACTCGCTGGGCTGAAGTTGTCGGCGAGCATCTGTTACGAAGATGCCTATCCCACGACGCAACGGCGCACGGTGCTGGACTCCACAGCGCTCGTGAATGTCACCAACGATGCCTGGTTCGGGCGGTCAACGGCGCGCTATCAGCATCTGCAGATCTCGCGTATGCGGGCGATCGAGGCGCGACGCTTCATGGTGCGTGCGGCCAATGACGGCGTGTCGGCGGTGATCGATCCGCAGGGTGCGATCGTGGCGCAGGCACCGGAATACGAGGCCGCGGTGCTGCGCGCGCAGGTCACGCCTCGCCGCGGCGCAACGCCCTACCTGCAGACGGGCAACGCGCCCATTTTGTTGCTCGGTATCGTCGGGCTTTTGTTCTCGCTGTGGTCGGCCTACCGCCGACGCGAGCGGATTTTGTGAACTTCCCTCTATCGGCTCGGTCTAGGAGAGCGTGTTCATGCATTGGGTAATCACCATGTCACGACGTCCTTTCGTTCGTCGCAGCCTTGCGGCGGTCTTGTCGGTGCTTGTTTTCACGGCCTGCCAGCCGCGCGCCTCGGACGCTGCCGATGTACCCCTCGCAGCGGCCGGTCTCGCGCAAATCAGTACGACGCCGACCGCCGCTGTCGCCACTCCGCAGGGCGGTGTGGTGTTGCCGGATTTCGCCGCGCTCGTGCAACAGCACGGTCCAGCGGTGGTTAACATTTCCACCAAGGGTAAGCGCGTGCGCCTGTCGGGTCCTGGCATGTCGCCGAACGATCCGTTCTACGAATTTTTCCGACGCTTTGGTGCGCCGGGTGGCGGCCGAGGCGTGCCCGGCATGCCGGATGAGGGCGAAGAGAGCTTCCGTCGTCCGGGCGGGGAGGGCTCCGGATTCATCGTCAGCAGCGACGGTTATGTGCTGACCAACGCTCACGTGGTAGACGAGGCCGAGGAGGTCACGGTCAAACTGACCGATCGCCGCGAGTTCAAGGCCAAGGTCGTGGGTCTCGACAAGCCGACCGACGTTGCCGTGCTCAAGATCGACGCGAAGTCGCTGCCCGTAGTCCGACTCGGCAATCCAAAGAAATTGCGACCGGGAGAGTGGGTCATTGCGATCGGCTCGCCGTTCGGCTTCGACAACAGCGTCACAGCGGGCATCGTCAGCGCGACGGCGCGCGGTCTGCCGGATGGTGATTCGAACTACGTGAACTTCATCCAGACGGACGTGGCCGTGAACCCAGGCAATTCGGGCGGCCCGCTGTTCAACCTTGCCGGCGAAGTGGTCGGCATCAACTCGCAGATTTACAGTCGCTCGGGCGGCTACATGGGGATCTCCTTCGCCATTCCGATCGATCTTGCGGTCAATGTGCGTGATCAGATCATCGCCAAGGGTCGGGTGAGCCGCGGCAAGATCGGTGTGCAGATCCAGCCCGTCGATGCCGCCCTGGCCGAGAGTTTCGGTCTCGATCGTCCGCGCGGAGCACTGGTCGGTAGTGTCGAGGCCGGTGGACCGGCAGCCAAGGCGGGCATCCGCCAAGGCGACATCATCCTCTCCGCCAATGGCACATCGATCGAGCGATCCGAGCAACTGCCGACAATTATCGGCGTAATTCAACCAGGCGCTGAGGCTACATTGGAAGTGTGGCGCGACGGTGCTGCACGCAAACTCAGTGTGCGGGTGGCGGAGTTGCAGACGGAGCCCGTCGTGGCCTCCAACGATGAGCCGGCGCCCGAGCGTTCCCCGGATCGGCTCGGTCTCGTAGTGCGCGAACTGACTGCCGAGGAGCGTAGTCAGGGGTTCGGTCCTCGTGGGCGGCAGCGCGGCCCCAACGCCGAGATGCCCGAGGGCTTGCTCGTCGAGCGTGCCACCGGTCCTGCAGCGGATGCGGGCCTGACCCGCGGTGACATCGTGGTCAGCGTCAACGGCAGCCCCGTCAAGACAATCAAAGATTTCCGTGAGCGCGTCTCACGTGCGGGAAAGACGGTGGCGCTATTGATCAATCGCGGTGGCAATACGCTGTTTGTGGCCGTTCGCACGACGAGCTGAGCGCACTACGAGCTGAGGGCGCCAGGAGCCGAGTAGTCTGCTTACTCAGCAGAGGGCAACGGGCTGTGGCAGCGCGCTCAGCTCGCGGCGGTCAGTGTCAGGCGGCGGTAGGCGGGGCGGGCACGGTGGATCAACCATGCGGCCAGCGGCGCGGCGAGCGCAGCGACGGCCGTCACCCCATCGCCGATGCGCTGTTCATCGTGCAGCAGCACATCAGACACGAATGAGGCGGCGCTTGAGCCGAGACCGATACCCAGCAGGTTGATCACCAGCAGGTAGACGGCCGAGGTTCGTGCCCGCAGCCGATTGGGAGTCACCATCTGCAACGCTGCCGAGGCAGCACCGAAGGGAAAGCTGGTGACGAACAGCAACGGGGCCAGCAGGGCGACGGCCAAAGCGGCATCGCGCACCTGAAACGCGGCAATCACCAGCGGCGCGAGCGCGAGGGCGCTGTACAGCATCACCTGCAGTTCGGCGTCGGTGCGTCCAGCCGAACGCCAGCGATCGGCGAGCATGCCCCCGGCGAGGATGCCGAGCGAGCCCGCGACAAACATGATCGGCCCGTAGCTGAAAGCGACCTGCAAGGGCGATAGATCGTGGATTCGCAGTAAGTGGGCGGGAATCCAGAAGGCAACCGCGTTGAAGGTCAGTGTCAGCATCGACACGCCGCAGGTGAGGTTGACGTAGAACCCGGCCTCCTCGCGCATGCGATGCCAGACATCGGCGTAACGAACGCCCGTGGTCGCCCCTGCGTCTCGACGCGCCGGCTCCCGCACGGTCAGCAGCCAAAGAGACACCAGCATGCCGGGCGGCCCGAGGATGAGGAAGGCAACCTGCCAGCCCCGCACCTCGCCGATCAGGGGCCAGTGCATCACCGGCATGTTGCCCACGGCTTGCACCACGAGTCCCGTGACCATGATCGCCACGCCGATGCCGAGATAAATCCCCATCGAAAAAAGGCCGAGCGCGCGTCCGCGACGAGCAGGCGGCACATAGTCTGCGATCATCGAGTAGGCCGCAGGCGCCAGTGTGGCTTCGCCCACGCCGACGCCGATGCGGGCGACGAACAATCCTGCATAGCTCGTGACCCGCCCGCAGATCGCCGTCATCAATGACCAAAGAAATACGCCCGCAGCGGCTAAATTTCGACGATTGCCGCGATCGGCCCAGTGACCGACCGGCCAAACGCCGAGCACTGTGAAGCAGACCGCGAAGGCGAGGCCGTTGAGCAGGCTCAGCTCGAAATCAGTGACGCCCAGATCGGCCTTGATCGGGCCGACCAGCATCGCGAGGATCTGGCGATCGATGTAGGAAAAGATGTAGGCGACCATCAGCACGAGCACGGCGCGGCGGGCTTCGTGTTCGGGCGGCCACGGCGGTGTCGCGGCGCTCATTGGCAGAGCTCAGTAGTTCGGCTGCCGCGGTAGCGGTTGCCCGTAGGGCGCGAGCTCCGGCGGCAGCATGGGTTGATGCGGTGGATCCCAACTGAAGGGCTTTTTGACCGTGTCGAAGGTGTTGACCAGCGGACCGTTGACCGTGCGCACGAACAGGTTGTAGCCGGTGTCGGTTCCGGCCGGCCCGTGATAGATGTTCTCGCGCCACCAGCAGTAGCCGCCGCGTTGCATGCGACCGAGATCACCCCACACATAATCGCCCTCGAGCGTGTAGAGCTCCTCGACCATCGGGTGGGTCCATTGGGGCTTGGCCATGCCGGGCGGCACGCGATGTGGCGGCGAGCAATACAGGAACGAGGTTTCGCCGGTGTACGGATCGGTGCGCAGCGGCTTGATGGCGACGCCGCGCGCCAGTTGCGGATCGACGAGCCCCGGATCCCACTCCATGGCGAGCGGGTTGACGTATTCGACGAGGAGGCGTTCGTCGAACGCTGCAGAGCTTCCAGCGTGCTGCGCAGTGGCCGCCGTCTGCAGGTTCGGCGTGGCATAAAACAAATCAAGCAGCACGCAGCCGTGCTGACTGCTCGCCCGTTCACGCCGGTATCCGGCAGGCAGAAAGCCGTAGGTGTGCTTCTCGTAGAGCCGACCGTTGATCTCGATGGCACCATCGAGCACGAGGAATTCCTCGTGGCAGGCGAGGATCTCCGGGGTGCTGCGCTGCCAGAGCGCGGGGTAGCGCACGATGCAGGAGGCGCTGTCGTCCGTGTCGTCTCGACTCAACGTCTTGCAGTCCACATCGGGACGCGCGTTGCCGTGCAGGCCGCGTGACCAGGGAATCATCTGTGCTTGGACGAACATGATGTGCGGGCGGGCCATAGAAACACGAGCCTCCGAAGCAGCATTAAACGAGTGCAGCGTAGCCTAGCGTGTTTCGCTACGCTTGCTGCATGGTCGCATTGAAGCTTGACCACATCGGTTTTCTCACCGCTTCGCTGGAGCATGCGACGGCCGCTTGGCGTCGACTCGGGTTCAGCGTCACCTCGCCGCGGCCGCTCTGGCAGGCCGACGGCCTGACGCCGATGTCTCGCTCGCTCGGCCAGTCGAGTGCACACGTAATGTTCACGCACACGTATCTCGAGATCACTGCGATCGATGTCGCCGATGCCAGGCATCACTTGGCGCCGTGGCGCGGCGCGGTTGATGCACCCGCGATTGTTGCGTTGTCGGCAGTCGAGCCGGTGGCGGTGCACGAGCAACTGCGCGGAGCGGGGCACGCCGTGTCGACCCCTGGGGTGGCGCTGCGCCGAATCGAGTACGGCGCACTGCGCGGCGAGGCACGATTCGAATGGTTCATGTGGCTGCACCAGGAATCGCCCGAGTGGCTGGTGTGCGTCATGCGGCACCTCACGCCTGAACTTGTGTTCCAG
>RGWK01000490.1 GCA_010029775.1 Gammaproteobacteria bacterium | reverse complement strand
TGAGGTTCGCCGTCAGTTCCGCGAGATTCCTGGTCTGATGACCTACAAGGCACGTCCGGATTACGCGCGTGTTGTGGACATCACCACCATTGCCGCCCTGCGCGAGATGATCGCCCCAGGTGTGGTTGCGGTGGCCACCCCAGTGCTGGTTGGAGTGTTGCTCGGCGCCGAGGCGGTTGCAGGCCTGCTGATCGTTGGAACGATCAGCGGCGTGTTGCTTGCCACGGTGTTGAACAACTCCGGCGGCGCATGGGATAACGCCAAGAAGTTCATCGAGTCCGGCGGACTCAAAGATGCGAAGGGGAAGGTCCTCGGTAAGGGGAGCGACGCTCACGCGGCCGCCGTGGTTGGCGACACCGTTGGCGACCCATTCAAGGACACCGCTGGTCCATCGCTGCACGTTCTCGTGAAGCTGCTGGCCACGGTCACCCTGGTGCTCGCACCGCTCTTTATTCGCGGCTAGCTCGCAGTTCTAGGCTCGTAACTGAAGCGGCGCTTCCCATTTGGGAGGCGCCGCTTCATGCTATGCCCCCACAGCGCCAGCACGGCGCGGTTCGGCAGGAGAGGAGGGTGCGATGGGGAGCGATCCGGGGTCTGCGGCACTCATCGCGCTCCTGCTCGGACTCGTACAAGGTGCAACCGAGTTCCTGCCGATCTCCTCGTCGGCACACCTCTATGCCATCCCGTATCTCTTTGGCATCAGTGACCCACTCCTCTCGTCACTCGCCTTCGGTGCAGTGATTCACCTGGGCACCCTCGCCGCCGTCCTTGTTGCACTTCGCCGCGATGTGATGCGGCTCGCTGGCGTAGCGCTTCGAACAATCTCGTCAGGCGGACGCCACCGAGGCGAGTCGTCGGATGAGCGCCTCATCCTCGCAATTGTCATCGGCACCATCCCAGCCGTTCTTCTCGGCCTTGCAGCTGGAGACCTTCTGGAGAGTGCGGTGCGCACACCACTTGTTGTGGCGGGTGCAGTTACTGCGGGCGCGCTGTTTCTCTGGTTCGCGGAGCGCGTCAGCACGCGTGAGCGACCGATCCAGAGTGTGGGCGTGATCGATGGCCTCATGGTCGGCTTGGCGCAGGCACTGGCGCTGATCCCTGGTATCAGTCGCTCGGGTGCAACGATCAGCGGAGGACTCCTCTTGGGATTCCGACGCGACGCCGCGGCACGGTTCGGCTTCCTACTCGGCATTCCAGCGATCGCTGGTGCCGGAACCATTGAGTTGAAGCACGTTCTTGAATCGAGTGAGGATCTCGCGGCAAGCGCACCGCTCCTCGTGATCGGCATCGTGAGCGCGTTCATTTCCGGGCTGCTCGCTATTAAGCTTCTCTTCCGCATCTTGGATGGC
>RGWK01000489.1 GCA_010029775.1 Gammaproteobacteria bacterium | reverse complement strand
TGCGCTCTTCAAGCCATCGGCGACGACCCGCATATCCTGGCCGTCGAAATACACGAGCTTCGACATGCCGCGGCGCAACGCGAACTCGCTGACGCGCTGCAGGCCGTTGGTGGCGCCCGTGTCGTTGGCAACATAGAACTGCTCCGGACCGACTGCGACGATGGCGTTCGGTGAGAGGAGCAGCGGATGACGGATACTCGCGACCGGTCTGAAGGACCCACCGCCCACTTGTTCGAAGATTTCGATGCTGTGACCACCGCCCGCAGGGTGCGAGATGACGAACAGCCGCTGCATGCCATCACCCATGCGATACAGCGACATGCCGTGCGGACGGAAATCAGCCGGTCGCGCCGCGAGCGCTGATACAGGCGTGGCGCGCTCGTCGTTGAGATCGAGTTGCAGCACGTCGCCCTGAACGTTTAGACCCTCGACGAGTCCGCGTCGGTCAAGCGCTGACAGATAGGCGACGCCGCGACCCCGATCGATCTGGATGTCTTCGGCGCTTGCGGTCAGAGAAATCCGCGTGCAGGGACCAGGGGTGACGGCAGGCAGGGCATTGAACTGGCCACCGAAGCGCATGAATTCGAGCGTGAACAGCAGCAGCACGAGAATCAGCGACGCCAGCACCCAGCCGATACGCTTGACCCAGATCACCGTACGCACACTCCTGCCTTAACCCCCGAGAACATTCTAGCGCGCTTGAGCGATGTTGCGCGCGGCTTCGCCGTCGCAGTCGATGAGGTCTATTACCGCGTATTCAGTCGATCGCCGCGGCGGCGCGCAGCCCCTCGATCATGGCGGTCCGCAACAGATAGCCGCGCGCCTGCTGCGGGTCGGCTGCGGTCGCACGCATGGCGGCTTGTCGGGCTCGTCGAGCCGCGTCGTCGGTTTCCTCGAGCGTCTGCTTGTTGGCGATGGTTTGTGCCTGCAGATAGCGTTCGGCCACTGCGCGTCGTTGCCGGTCGTATTGGTCGAGCACCTCGCTGCCCGCTTCGCCGCGCCAGAGGCGCCCGAGTCGCTGTGCGAGGTTATGCGCATCGTGTACACCGAAGTTCAGACCCATGCCGCCCAAGGGATTGTTGACGTGTGCGGCATCGCCGGCCAGCAGCACCCGACCCTTGCGGTACGTTTGCGCGACACGTTGATGAACGGCGTAGAGATTGGTGTGCACGATCCGACCCTGCACGCTCTCGGGCGCAAAGGCCGCGAGGCGTTCTGCGGCGCGGCCGAAGTCGAGCAATGTGTCTTCGGCGTCTTCGGGCCGCGTCGGGAACACGCAACGCCAGATTCCGCGATCATCCTCTCCCGGAACCTTGAAGGTCGCCGCCCACTCGATGGGGTCCATGGTG
>RGWK01000488.1 GCA_010029775.1 Gammaproteobacteria bacterium | reverse complement strand
GCTCGCCACCACCGATGACATCGGTCAAGTGGCGCTGTTTGAAATCGACCCGGCGACGGGTCGTCGCACGACGCGCTTGAGCCGCGGCCAGGTCGCCGCCTTCAGCGCCACGCGCGACGGCGTGGTCGTCGAATGGGCAGCGCTCGACTCGCCACCCGATCTCTATCTGCTCGAGGCTCGGCCGCGTGATGCCGCGCAACCGCTGCGTCGACTCACTGCCGTCAACGCGACTCGCCTCGCAGAGCGCCGCCTCAGCGAGTTTGAGCAGTTCTCGTTCAAAGGCTGGAACGATGAGACCGTATACGGCCATGTGATGAGGCCGCATGGCTATACCCCGGGTCAAAAATATCCAATCGCCTTCATCGTCCACGGCGGACCACAAGTCAGTTTCGCCAATCAATGGTCATGGCGCTGGAATGCGCAGGTCTACGCGGGTGCCGGCTACGGCGTGGTGTTCATCGATTTCCATGGCTCGCCGGGATACGGGCAGGCGTTCACCGATTCGATCAGTCAGGACTGGGGCGGCAAGCCGCTCGTCGACCTGCAGAAGGGGCTGGATGCCGCGCTCGCGAAATACGACTGGCTCGATGGCGATCGCGCCTGCTCACTCGGCGCTTCCTACGGCGGGTTCATGCAGAACTGGATCGCAGGCAACTGGCCCGATCGCTTTCGCTGCATCGTCAACCACGCAGGCATCTTCGATCAGCGCAGCATGTATTACGGCACCGAAGAGCTGTGGTTCACCGAGTGGGAAAACGGCGGCCCGTATTACGCCGCGCCGCGCATTCACGAGAAGTTGCAGCGGCAGGGCGTGAAGAGCCGACTGCTATTCTTCCCGGACGAGAACCACTGGATCCTCAAGCCCGCCAACAGCGTGCAATGGCACGGTGCGGTACTGGAGTGGCTGCAGGAGCACCTGCAGGCACCGAACAGCATAAAATAAGCACGAATTTAGACAGCGAAGGTCCTCCATGAAGAACGCCTTGCAACCCGTCATCCTCGCCGGCGGTTCCGGCACCCGCCTGTGGCCGTTGTCCCGCGAGGGCTACCCGAAGCAGTTCCTGATCCTGGATGGCAACACGAGCCTGCTGCAGCAGACGGCGCAGCGCGTGGCCGCGCTCGCGAGCACCGGCGCTGCCGTGCAACCGCCCCTCGTGGTCGGCGGCGAGGAGCACCGCTTCCTCATCGTCGATCAGTTGCGCGAGATTCGCTGCGAGCCCGCTCACGTGATCCTTGAGCCGCTCGGTCGCAATACGGCGCCGGCTATTACCCTCGCCGCGCTGCACGCCAGCGCTGCGGGCGAAGACCCGGTGCTGGTGGTGACGCCCGCCGATCAGACGGTGCGTGATC
>RGWK01000487.1 GCA_010029775.1 Gammaproteobacteria bacterium | reverse complement strand
GGCGAAACCTACGCGCGCGGTGTGCGCCACTTCCTCGAATCCGAGCTCGGTCTGCCGTGCACGTTCTCTTATGCGCGTCGGCCCGGTGTCAAGCCCGATAACGCGGCCGTACGTCAATCGGTACGCGAGAAAACCCCCCTCGTGTTATTCGGCAGCTATAACGAGCGTATGTACCTGGCCGAGCTCGGACCTCGTGCGATGTACATCCCTGCATCCTTCCCCGGCGCGATCATCCGCCGCCATACGGGAACGCCCTTCATGGGCTATGCGGGCGCGACCTACCTGGTCCAGGAGGTCTGCAATGCGCTGTTCGATGCCTTGTTCAACATCCTGCCGCTCGGCACCGAGATGGACAAGGTCGATCCGACGCCTGCACGTGTTGCCCGCGAGGCAAGCGTGTGGGATGAGGACGCGCGCTCACTGCTCGATGAGTACGTAGCGAACGAACCTTATCTGGTACGCATTTCCGCCGCCAAACGCCTGCGCGATCTCGCTGAACGCGAGGCACGTCAGGCTGGCGAGGAGCGCGTCACGGCGGCCCGCGTTTCACGCGCGCGGGCGGAGCTCGCTGGAGGGCGTGCGGCATGACGAGGGCCACGAGGGAGTGGACAGGTCGAGGGGGTCAGCATTGTCGTGCGGGTGCCGTTCTGCGGCAGCCGACAATCCCTTCCGTGCGGGAGTGCGCGGTTCGAGTAAAGCCTGAGGAGGTGAATAGTTATGGCAGATGGTAAGAGCATTTCAGGAGCCACACCGGACGAGGCACGCGCCATCAACCGGTTCTTCTGGTTGAGCACGTGGGCTTGGTTCGCGGTTTCCGCGACCGCCCATTACCTCATTTGGAACTGGGTTCCCTGGTTCTAAATCAAATCTTTGAAGGAGTTATTTTATGTGGCGAATCTGGATGGTAATGGATCCGCGTAAAGTGATCATCGTTGGCGGCGCTCTCGTCGCTACGATCGTCGCGACGAATCACTTCGTGCAGCTGAGCACGAAGTATTCGTGCTGGCTCGACGGAACGGGCAGTGGTTCGTGCCTTGCACCGGCTGAGGCTTCGGCCCACAACGTGCAGCACAACGCTCCACTTCCGAACTGAGTCCGGATCGCTGAAGGCGGCGGGCCGTGTCCCCACGCGGGAACATTGGTCCGTCGCCGGATGCGACGCTCGCGCGGGTTTCTGGGTGGGATTTCACGCTGCTCTTGACGGGGAAATGTCATGGCAATGCTAAGTTTTGAAAGGAAGTACCGCATACGCGGCGGGACGCTGGTAGGCGGCGACCTGTTCGATTTTTGGGTCGGTGCGTTCTACGTCGGGTTCTTCGGCATCACCGCGGCGTTCTTTGCGCTGCTGGG
>RGWK01000486.1 GCA_010029775.1 Gammaproteobacteria bacterium | reverse complement strand
TATTGCTGAGCCGGGTCGTTACATCGCGGGCCCGAGCGCGATCGGGGTCGCGAGCGTCATGGGTCGCGCCCGGCGCGAGGGCCGGTGGTGGTATTACCTCGACGATGGTTTGTACGGCTCGTACAGCGGCCAGTTGTTCGACCACGCTCGGTACCCGCTTGAATCACTCAAGCGCGGCAAGGGTCGCGAACCCGCAGTCCTCGCCGGACCCACCTGCGACAGCATCGACGTCATCACCGAAAACATTCTGCTGCCCGAGCTCGACAGCGGCGATCTCATCGTCGGGCGGGCCATGGGTGCCTACACCTGGGCCAGTGCCTCGGAGTTCAATTTTTTCCCACGGGCCACGGTGGTCTCGGTGAACCGATCACCGGGGGATCGCGGCAGCGTGCTCGCGGTTCTCTAGGGCATCCGGGCGGCTTTGACCCCCAGGGGGTTGCCTCGGCGGGCCGGGTCTGGGAGCATCCCGCCCCCTATGACCGCGCCTACCGTCCTCGACCGTCGTCGATTTTTGCTTGCGGCTTGTGCCGCGGGCGGGGCGGCGCTGCTCGGGGGCGCTCCGCAGGCGCGGGCTCAGGCGCCGGTTGTCGGTGTCTCTCGCTGGATCGAACTCGTCAACACCCACACCGCCGAAACGTTGCAGCTCGCCTACCGTGATGCCTCAGGGTTCATCGCCCCGGCACTCGACAAGTTGCGTTGGCTGCTGCGTGATCACCGCGCCAACGAGGCGGGTCGGATGGACGCGCAACTGTTCGATCAGCTTACGGCGCTCGCCGAAGCCGCAGGCGTCGAGCCGCGTTTCGAGGTTATCTCCGGCTACCGCTCGCCCCGCACGAACGCTGCCTTGCGCGCTGCCGGTCGGGGTGTGGCAACGCGCAGTCTGCACATGGAAGGACGCGCCATCGACGTGCGTCTGCATGGCGTGTCGTGCGCCACGCTGCGCGATTTGGCCTTGCAGGCGGCCGCCGGGGGCGTGGGTTACTACCGGGCATCGAACTTCGTGCACCTCGACACCGGCCGCGTCCGCGCCTGGTCGGGTTGATCCCGCCCGCGCAGTGCGCCTGCTGAGCGGAGACTTCGTAGCCGGCGCCGCAGCGGCGCAAGGCGTGGCCATCATCATCGATGTCTTTCGGGCTTGTTCATTGGTGGCCCATGCGCTGGCCGCGGGCGCCGAGCGCGTGATTCCCGTTGCCTCGATCGAGGAGGCACGTGAGTTGAAGGCACGGCATCCGGATTGGTGGCTGGTAGGCGAGCGACACGCGCGGCCGTTGCCGGGTTTCGATTGCGGCAACTCGCCGACGCAGGTGCTTCGCTTGCCGCTCGCCGGGCGCACGCTGATCCACACCACGC
>RGWK01000485.1 GCA_010029775.1 Gammaproteobacteria bacterium | reverse complement strand
AGAGGCGAGCACGAGCGCCGGAATGAGTATGATGGGCAGAACCCAGCCGGGTCGGTCACGTATCGGGAGTCGCATTATGGATCGAACCAAACTAGCCTTGCTGGCCACGCTCATCGTACTGGCGGTGAACGCTGCCGCCAACATCGTCCCGCTTGGGGGGCTCAACACAGGTCAACTGTCGGCGCTCTACCCCACCGGGTTCACCCCGCCGGGCTATGTCTTCGGCATCTGGTCGATTATCTACCTCGGACTGCTCGCCTTCAGTATCGCCGCGTTTCGGGCCCTGCCTCGAACCCGTGCCCGGATCGATCGAATCATCGGACCCTACCTGCTCAATGCCGTGGGCAACAGCGCCTGGATCTTCGTATGGCACTTCCGGATGGTGCTCGCCAGCGTCATCGTGATGCTCTTTATCCTGGCCACCCTGATCGTCATCTTCTGGCGCTTGCGAGCCCTGCAGCGGCCCACCTGGGGCGAGTTCCTCGTGGTCGATGGCGTGTTCAGCCTCTATTTCGGCTGGATCACGACCGCAACGCTCGTCAACTTCGCGACGCTGTTTTACGAATGGGGGTTCTACCCGTTCGGCAATTCGATGGATGGCTGGGCCCTGATCTCGGTGTGCACGGCGATCGCCGTGTACGTATGGATGGGCGCAGTCACACGTGATGTGGTCTATTGCGCCGTGTTTCTCTGGGCGGCCACCGGCATCTTCGTCGGCGGTGCCTCGATCAGTGAGCCGGTCAAACTCGCGGCGATCACCGGTGTCGCGATGGTCGCAGTCTGCATGCTCTGGGCGCTGTTCAACCCGCGCCGTTCAGCCACGTTTCGAGGGCCGTGAACGGCGCCTCATCGGCCTCATTGAAGATCTCGTGATACAGCGCCTCGAAGCAGCGTGAGGCCACGCAGGCCTTCGGCGCAGCTGCAGCGAAGGCGCGACTGCCGCGCGGACTGACGAGCCGATCGTCCCCGGCGTACAGCAGCGCCGTGCGCACAGTCCACGCGGGCGCTGCAGCAATGACCCGCTCGCCCTCCGTTGCGACGAACCCGCCAAGCCGAGCACAGATGCGATCGTGCACGAGTGGATCGTTTTGATACGCGGCAACGACGGCAGGGTCATGCGAGAGATAACGCGGCTGCAGGCCATTGCCGAGCGTGAGATCCGGCAGATATCGCGGCAGCCAGCGCACCGCGGCGCGCTGCCAGGCCGCCATATCCACGGCGAGCGCAGGCGAGGACAACACCAGACCCTGCACCGGCAGAAGTCCGCGCGCTGCAGCAGAGCCCACGACGAGCCCGCCGAGGCTGTGCCCCAAAACGATCAGCGGCTGGCCCTCGCCGAGCGACTCGCGCG
>RGWK01000484.1 GCA_010029775.1 Gammaproteobacteria bacterium | reverse complement strand
AAGGTGCGGCCGTAGCCTTTGCCGAGCAGTCGCGGGTCGCAGATCACGATCATGCCACGGTCCGTCTCGCTGCGTATGAGCCGCCCCACGCCCTGTTTCAGTGCGAGCACTGCCTCGGGCAGCTGGTAATCGCGAAAGGCATTGCCACCATGGCGCTGCAGATACTCGATGCGCGCCTTGGTCAGCGGATCGTCGGGCGAGGCGAAGGGCAACTTTTCGATGATCACGAGGCGCAGCGCCTCGCCTTTGACATCCACACCTTCCCAGAAACTCGCCGTACCGAGCAGCACCGCGTTGCCGTGCTCACGAAACTCGCGCAGCAGCCGCTCGCGCGGACCCTCGCCCTGCACGAGGATCGGCACCTCGGCCGCGCCATCCCAGCGCGCGCGCAGGGCCGCAGCGCCCTGCGCAAGAGCGCGGTGACTCGTGAAGAGGATGAACGCCCCGCCCCCCGACACCTCAAGCAGTGGCAAGCTCGCCTGCTTGAGGTGTCGGCAAGTACAGCAGCGCCTGCTGCTCGTAGTCGAAGGGGCTTGCGATACGCAGCGTGTCTGCCTCCTGAAGCCCAAGCCGCGCCGCAAAGTGGCTGAAATCATCGGTCTCGCCCGAAGGCACCGAGAGCGTCGCCGAGGTGAAAATCCAGGCCGCCGGGCGCGCGTCGATCATTGCCCGAAAGCGAGCCGCGATATCGAAGGGCAACAAACCCAAAGAAAACCCGCGCCCCGTGAACTCCACCGTGCGCGCACCCTCATCGTCGCCGCAGAGCGTGATGCGCTCGAACGCGGCGGCCAGTTGCACCACCCGCTCGGCCACCTGCGCCACGGCGCTCTCGCGCGAGGCATCGGCGAGCGTGGTCGCATAGTCGCGAAGCGCCGCCACCACCGCGAGCATCGCCGATTCGAGATCGGTCGACAGTTCCTCCCAGCGCAGGCGCGCCCCGGGGCGCGCAGTGCCCGCGAGTGTGGCGAGTACGGCCGACAGCGCCGCCTCCACTGCCCGAGCGGTTGAGCCGATCTCCGCGAGCGAGCCGCCCGCGCGCAAGAGGGCCGCGCGCCCCTCGGCAAGCGCCGTTTCGACCTGGCGAGAACTCACCGAGGAGCCAAAGAATTGCGTGGCGAGATCCGGCAACTGGTGCGCCTCATCGAGGATCACCGCATCTGCCGTGCCGAGCAGATCGCCGAAGCCGTCTTCTTTCAGGGACAGATCGGCGAGCAACAGATGATGATTCACGATCACAAGATCCGCACCCTGCGCCTCGCGCCGTGCCGCCACCACATGACAACTGCCATAGTCGCTGCAGCGTTGACCCAAGCAGTTCTCGCGCGTCGAGGTGATCTTGGGCCACAGCGCATGGCCTTCGTT
>RGWK01000483.1 GCA_010029775.1 Gammaproteobacteria bacterium | reverse complement strand
GCTCAGATAAGTACGACACAGAGCAAGTGGGGTGGAAGCAGTATGTCGTTTGATGGTACGGGGGATTGGCTTTTATCCAACGCTTCAACTGATTTATACGCTTTTGGCACAGGAGATTTTACGATTGAATTTTGGTTGAGGCATAACAATACTGGAACTCAAATAATTTTGTATGACTCAAGACCTGCAACAACAAACGGACTCTATCCAACAATTTACAAAAGCTCTGGGAATGTGCTTGTGTTTTACACAAACAGCGCAGACAGAATAACAGGCGCAACTTCTTTGTCAGCAAATACTTGGTATCACGTTGCACTTAGTAGATCAGGAACATCAACTAGGTTGTTTTTAGACGGGAATCAACAAGGTTCAACCTATACAGATTCAAATAATTATATCAATCCAACAGTAACACTGAACAACTGACACGCACCAGCAGCACTTGAAATTTGCAAAACTAAACCTAAAGGTTTGGATGATGCTCCTGCTGAAATAGTTGGAGATATTATATTTGCTATTGGGACAACTGTATTTGCAGCTGCACCAGTAACAGAGTAAGGTCCCCAAGCACCTACGCCAGTTGCGCCGTTCAGTGTATATGGAGCTACTGTATTATAAGATGAAAAACTATAGTTTGTGCAATTTGTTAAATCATATAAGACAAATCTATCAATTGTTAAAGTTGACGCAGACGATGTATTTGTAAAATTAAAATTTATATACGATACTGCAATAGAAGCTGGAAGAGTAAAAATAATAACTGGTGGGTATTTATTTTGTGCAATTGACGCACCCGGTGTTCCGTTATTTTGAGTAAATGCAAAAGAAATTAAATCACGGTAGTTGGTTCCCGGATAAATACCAGCACCAGGTGGACCAGTAGCACCAGTAACACCAGTCGCGCCAGTTGCACCAATTGAACCAGTCACCCCAGTAGCACCAGTTACACCAGTTTTACCAGTCGCACCAGTCGCACCAGTAGTACCAGCACCCGTAGCACCAGTTGCACCCGTTGCACCAGTTGCACCAATTGCACCAGTTGCACCAGTTACTCCAGTTGCACCTCCTACTAGACCTTGTGGACCTTGTAATCCTTGCGCACCTTGTAATCCTTGTGGTCCAGAGTCTCCTACTATTCCCTTATCTCCTTGTGGTCCTTGAGGTCCTAAATCGCCTTGTGCTCCCTGAAACCCTTGTGGTCCTTGTTCTCCTTGTAATCCTTGTGCGCCCAAGTCACCTTGTGCTCCTTGAAACCCTTGTGGTCCTTGTTCTCCTTGTAATCCTTGTGCTCCCAAATCACCTTGAGGTCCCAAATCACCTTGAGGTCCTAAATCACCTTGTGCTCCTTGAAACCCTTGTGGTCCTTGTTCTCCTTG
>RGWK01000482.1 GCA_010029775.1 Gammaproteobacteria bacterium | reverse complement strand
GGATGAAGATTGGCATCGACCTAGGAACCGCAAACATCCTCGTCTTCGTACAGGGGAGCGGCATCACCGTTCGTGAGCCGAGCGTTGTTGCCATCAACGATCGCGACCAGATCGTTGCGGTTGGCAATGAGGCGAAGGAGATGCTCGGGCGTACGCCTGGCTCAATCAGCGCGATCCGCCCGCTCCGTGACGGGGTCATTGCCGACTACGTCGTTACCGAGGCGATGCTCCGCTACTTCATTAAGAAGGGCACCGCTGGGCGATTTGCGTTCGGTCGACCAGATGTACTCGTGAGCGTTCCAGCCGGCTCAACGTCGGTAGAGAAGCGCTATGTCCTCGACGCTGCGCGTCAGGCCGGCGCCGGAAAAGCCTTCCTTATCGAAGAGCCGATGGCGGCAGCGATCGGTGCCGAGCTGCCAATCAGCGGCCCGTCGGGGAACATGATCGTGAACATTGGTGGCGGCACCGCCGAGATCGCCGTGATCTCACTCTCCGAGATTGTGGTGAGCAAGTCGCACCGTGTTGGCGGCAACCGCTTCGACGAAGCGATCGCGCTCTACATTCGCCGCAAGTACAACCTCATGATCGGCGATCGCACCGCCGAGCAGGTGAAGATCGAAATTGGCAGCGCCCTTCCACTGGAAGAGGAGTTGACGATGAGCGTCAAGGGTCGTGACATGATCGCAGGGCTACCGCGCGAAGTGAAGATCACGTCGACGGAAGTCACCGAGGCGCTTGAGGTCCCGCTGCGCAACCTGACCGACGCAATTCGCGCGGTGTTGGAGCAGACGCCACCCGAACTGAGCGCCGACATCATTGATAAGGGGATCGTGATCTCTGGCGGTGGTGCGCTGCTTCGCAACATCGATCGCTTGGTGACGACCGTCACCGGGGTTGCCGCACACATCGCTCCGGACCCGCTGAGCTGCGTTGCGAAGGGGACGGGCATTGCGCTCGAACACTTCGACCAGTTCGCGAAGTCCATGACCAGCGAGGCCTAACCCTATGGCGGCCCGCGCCGTCGTCGACCTGCACTGCCATACCAGCGCAAGCTTCGACTCCCTGAGCGACCCAGTCACCGTTGCTCGTACCGCAGCGTCACGAGGGATCACCCATCTCGCCATCACCGACCACGACCGCATCGATGGTGCACTGCGCGCCCGCGACGCGGCCACCCCCGGGCTGACCGTGATCGTTGGCTCCGAGGTGCGTACCCAGCAGGGAGACTTGATCGCCCTCTTCCTCGAACGACCAATTACCGCAGGCCTGCCCGCCAGCGAAGCAATCGCAGCGATTCGTGATCAGGGTGGACTCGTTGGGATCCCGCACCCATTTGATGGCTGGCGCGGTTCGCTGCTGCGAGACGAGGCGGCGCTCGC
>RGWK01000481.1 GCA_010029775.1 Gammaproteobacteria bacterium | reverse complement strand
GCGGAACGCGGCCCGCTTGCTCAACTGGTCGGCGATGTCCTCGGCGATGAGCTGCGCCTGGATCTCGGGCCGCGAGACCTCCTCCACCTTGAGGTTCACCCGGCGGCCGAGCAGTTCCTGCAATTCCTCCTGCAGCCGGTCCACCTCCTGCCCCTTGCGGCCGATGATCACGCCCGGTCGCGCCGAATGGAGGATCACCTTCACCTCGTCGCGGGTGCGCTCGATCTCGACCTTGGGGATCGCCGCGGCGCGATACTTCGTCTTCAGGAACTTGCGGACCTTGAAGTCCTCCATGAGGAGGTCGCGGAAATCCTTCTTCGCGGCATACCAACGGCTCTTCCACGGCTCGGTGACGCCGGTGCGGAAGCCTGTGGGATGGACTTTCTGACCCATGGTGAAGTGCCTTTTACGTCCTCAGAAGCGTGTTTCGTTACTCGGCGCTGTCGAGCGCCACCTTGATGTGCGACATCCGCCGCTTGATCCCGAACGCCATCCCACGGGCCCGCGGCCGGATCCGCTTGAACATCGGCCCTTCGTCGATCCGCGCGTCGACCACCACGAGGTCGTCGACGCCCGTGGCCTGGGCGTGCTCGGCATTGCCCAGCGCGCTCTTGATCACCTTCTCGAGCATCCGGGCACCGCGGTGCGGCTGAAACCGCAGGATGTCGAGCGCCTCGTCGGCAAACTTGCCGCGCACGAGATCTGCCAACGCCCGCACCTTGCGGGCACTGATCCGGGCGTATTTATGGGTGGCTGTGTAAGGCATGGATCACCTGGGTCTTGACGTCGTGCCTACTTCCCCGCGGGGGCGGGCGTGGCTGCTTCCTTCACCTTGCCGCCGTGGCCTCGGAACGTGCGCGTCGGAGCGAACTCGCCGAGCTTGTGCCCGACCATGTCTTCGGTGACGAACACCTTCACGTGCTGCTTGCCGTTGTGGACCATGAACGTGAGACCGATGAATTCCGGCACGACCGTGCAGGATCTCGACCACGTCTTGATCGGATCGCGCTTGCCGCCCGAGAGCTGCGACTCGACCTTTTCGAAGAGGCGAGGATCGACGAACGGGCCTTTTTTCGCACTACGTCCCATGGTTCATTCCTACCTAGCGGAGCTTGAATTAGCGGAGTTTGAGTTGTCCGTAGCGGCGGCTCTTGCGCCGCCGCAGGATGGCGGTGCTCGAAGGCTTGCGAGGCTTGCGGGTGCCGCCGCCCTTGGCGCTCTTGCCCGTGGGGCTGACGGGATGGCGACCGCCCTTCGTGCGGCCTTCGCCACCGCCGTGCGGATGGTCGATCGGGTTCATCGCGGTGCCGCGCACGTGCGGCCGAATGCCCATCCACCGCTTGCGGCCGGCCTTGCCAAGGACCACGTTCATGTGCTCGG
>RGWK01000049.1 GCA_010029775.1 Gammaproteobacteria bacterium | reverse complement strand
AGCAGATGAATGAGCCTGCGGAGCAAGTGGCATTTGCCGACGTTATCCTGCTCAACAAGACTGATCTCGTCGGTGAAGCGGATCTCGAACGGATCGAGCGACGCATCCGGGCGATGAATGGTACGGCGCGTATTTTCCGCACTCAAAACGCCGATGTTCCCATCGCGAAAGTGCTCGATGTCGGTGCGTTCGATCTGCAACGTGCGCTCGCCGTAGACGGCAGTTTTCTCGAGCCGCAGTATCCGTTCGAGTGGGCGGGCGTGTACGCGTTGCCCGCCGGAGAGCACGTGCTGCGCCGTGGGGCAGAGTCCCATCACGCGCACGATCACGCGCATGATGAGCATTGCGATCACGACCATCACCATGACCCTGCACACGAGCATGGGCATGAGCACGACCACCACGATCACGAGCATGCTCATGACCATGGTGAGGGCCTCGGCGTGGTATGCCTGCCGGTGGCAGCCGCAACGGCTGACGCGTTGACCGCGTCCATCGAAGCAGCAGTGCGTGCCTTTGCCGAGGATCCGGCACTGATCGCTTGTGGTGGAGCATTGTCGCCGGGCAAGCGACTGTTCCGTGTCGATGTGGCGCACGAGGGCGGCCACTTCCGCCTGCAGGTGCCTGAAGCCGGCGCTTATGCGCTATTTTTTGAACACGCACCGAGCGAATTCAATCTGCACCTCGACGGAACCAAACCCGCGGCAGAGCGGCGTTTTGCCTCGCACCATCACGATGGCGAGATTTCCTCGATCGGCATCAGCGACCCGCGGCCGCTCGATCCGCAGAAATTCAACGATTGGATGTCGTATCTGCTGAAGAGCCGTGGTGCCGACATCTTCCGCATGAAAGGTGTCGTATCGCTGCAGGGCGAAGATCGACGCTACGTGTTCCATGGCGTGCACATGATGTTCGACGGCCAGCTCGAGCGGCCATGGCCCGCGGGCAAGCCGCGTGCGAACACCCTGGTGTTCATCGGGCGCAAGCTCGATCGGCAGGAGCTGGAAGCCGGCTTTCACTCCTGTCTCGCCTGATACCGGGTTCTAGCGCATGAAGCAGCCTGCAGCCATCCTCGAACCGCGCGGCAGTATCGCGCTCGATGACTACGTGGCCGATCTTGGCTGGTCTCACGATGGCACGCGACTCGCGGTCGCCGGCGGCGAAGGCAAGGTCTTCCTGCTGCATCGCAACGATGAGTCGCTGGCCGCGCGTCAGGTGGCAGAGCACGGACTCGGCGCGATCACGGTGGCATGGCAGCCCGGCGGCAACGTCTTCGTCAGTAGCGGGCAGGATGCGTGCATCAATCTCTACGATGGCCACTCGGGCGACAGAGGCGTGCAACGCCGCCCGTCGAAGCAGTGGACCACTTCGCTGGCCTGGTCACCCAACGGCAGCCGACTGGCCTCGGCGGCGGGTCGTGAAATCGTCGTATGGTCGGCAGCGCTCGACAGCGAGCGGACACTCAGCCCACTCGATGCGGTGGTCGCTGCGATCAGCTGGGACAAGCCGGGCCGCGATCTTGCGGCTGCGATCAATGGCGGCCTCGTGTTGCACCGTCTCGAGGGTGAAGCGGTCGAGGTCCGACGCCTCAGATGGGATGCGCCCTGTACGACCGTGGCGTTCAGTCCCAACGGCAAGGTGGTGGTGACGGGCACGCAGGACGGCTCGGTTCACTTCTGGTACCTCGCCACGGGGCGTGACTCGCAGATGCGCGGTTACCCCGGCCGCGTCGCACACACCGAGTGGGATGGCGAGGGCAAGTATTTGGCCACCGTGGCGCACGATCAGATTGTGCTCTGGGATTTTCGCGGCAAGGGGCCGGAGGGCTCGCGGCCCGTGCAACTACTCGGTCACACCGAGCGGATCGTGGGCCTCGCATTCCAGCCGCGGGGCGGATATCTCGCCTCCATCGGTCTCGATTGGCGACTATCGCTGTGGTTGCCGGGCAAGGCACCGCGGGCACTCGATGCGCACTTGACCGACGCCGAGCCCTCGGTGCTGCGCTGGTCGCCGGACGGTCGCTTCGTCGCAGTCGGTGAGCGCAGCGGTCGGATCACCATTTTCGAGCTCGTGCGACTCGCCTAGATTGCGGTGCCGTCGGCACCGCGCTACCGTCGGCGCTCCATTTCGCCGTTGTCGGGAGCCCGTCATGTCGTTACGCACTCGTTCATGGCTGTTGTCGTTGCTGCTCTGCGCCAGCCTGCCTGCTCAGGGTGCAGACGATCTGGCCGCGCGGGTTGATGCCGCGATCGCCAAAGTGCAGCCGCGCATCATCGAGTGGCGCCGCGATTTTCACCAGAATCCGGAATTGTCCAACCGCGAGTTTCGCACCTCGAAGATCGTCGCGGAGCACCTGCGCAAGCTCGGTCTACAAGTCGAGACCGGCATCGCCAAGACAGCGGTGGTGGGCGTGCTGAAGGGCGGGCGCCCGGGGCCGACGATTGCCTTGCGCGCGGACATGGATGCGCTGCCGGTGGTCGAACAGACAGACGTGCCGTTCCGCTCGAAAGCGACCGCAACCTACCGCAACGAAACCGTCGGCGTGATGCACGCCTGCGGACACGACGCACACACCGCCATCCTGATGGGTCTTGCCGAAGCGCTGGTCGCGGTGAAGAGCGAACTTCCGGGTACGGTGGTGTTCTTCTTCCAGCCCGCAGAAGAGGGTGCACCGGTCGGTGAAGAAGGTGGCGCAAGCCTGATGATCAAGGAAGGCGTGCTTGAGAAGTATCGACCGGAGGCCGTGTTCGGGCTGCACGTCTTCTCCAACATGCCGACCGGCATGATCGGCTATCGCGGCGGTCCGCTGATGGCGGGTTCTGATTCCTACCGTATTGTCGTCAAGGGTCGGCAGACCCATGGCGCGAGACCCTGGGGCGGCATCGACCCGGTGGTCGTGTCGGCACAAATCGTCAACGGTTTGCAGACTGTCGTGAGCCGTATGACCGACATCACGTCAAATCCCGCAGTCGTGACAGTCGGTGCGATCAAGGGCGGTATTCGCAACAACATCGTGCCCGATGATGTGGAGATGATCGGCACCATCCGCACCTTTGATCCGCAGCAACGGCGCGAAATTATCGACAACATGCGTCGCCTCGTGGAAAACACCGCGGCGGCGAGCGGCGCCACCGCGAGCTTCGAGATCGACCCGGGCAGCAACCCGGTGGTGCGCAATGATCCGCAACTGACCTCGCGAGTGTTGCCGAGCCTGCAGCGCATCGCGGGGGGCGCCAACGTGCGCGCCGTACCGCTCGTCACCGGCGCCGAGGATTTCGCGTTTTTCGCCGAGCGTGTGCCGAGCTTCTTCTACTTCGTGGGCGTGACGCCGCGCAGCCAGAATCCGGTGACGGCGGCATCCAACCATTCGCCGCTGTTCTATATCGACGAGACCGCTCTGCCGCTTGCGGCACGCAGTTTCGCGGCGCTCGCTGTCGACTATCTGTCAGGCGAGCGAAGCGGAGATCGGTAGTCGCCGTATTCTTTGACCGGTAGCGGCATGGATCGCGTTGCACACTGCCGGTGCGATCGGCGGTGTGCCCGGTTCGCCGACGCCGCCGATCGGACCATCGCTGTCGACGATGTGGACGTCGATGACGGGCGTATCGGCGAGCCGCAGCACCGGATAGGTATCGAAGTTGCCCTGCACGGCAGCGCCGCCTGCGATGGTGATCTCACCTCTTAGTGCAGCGGACAAGCCGTACACGATGCCGCTTTGCATCTGCGCGACCACCTGATCCGGATTGACCGCGAGTCCACAATCGATTGCACAGGTAACTCGATGCACGCGGACCTGCTTGCCGCTGACCGAGACTTCCGCAACCTGCGCCACGATGCTGTTGAAGCTTTCCTGCAGCGCGATGCCGTGGAAGTGACCCTTGGGCAAAGGCGTGCCCCAGCCCGCGGCGGTTGCCGCCTTGTCGAGCACTGCGAGGTGCCGCGGTTTGCCGGCGAGCAGTGCGCGGCGGTATCGATACGGATCCTGGCCGGCGAGATTCGCCAATTCGTCGATTACCGAGTTGACCACGAAGCCGTTGGCCGAGTGACCCACCGAACGCCACCACAGTGATGGCACGGTCTCGTTGGTGTTATGCACCTCGGCTCGCAGGTTCGGGATTGCGTAGGGCATGTCGGCCGAGCCTTCCAGCGTCGACGGGTCGACACCTTCCTTGCTGACCGCCATCTTGCCGAGTGCGGTATTGGCAAGCACGGGTTTGCTGACGACCCGGTGGAAATAGGCGATCGGCAGCCCGTCGGCTCCGATGGCGGCTTGGATCCGATTGAGACCAAACGGCCGGTAGTAACCGCCGCGTGTATCGTCCTCGCGCGTCCACATCACCTTGACCGGGCGATTAAGGCCCTGAGCCACGTAGGCGGCTTCCACCGGAAAGTCCGAGGTCCCGCTGGCACGACGGCCGAAACCGCCGCCGAGGAACATGGTGTTGATGGTGACGTTGGTGGCGGGGATACCAAGTGCAGCGGCTACGAGTTGTGCGTCTTGCGATTGACCCTGTGTGCCGAGCCACATTTCGCAGCGATCGTTTTTAACCCAAGCCACGGCGTTGAGCGGCTCCATGCACGCGTGTGCAAGGTAAGGCAACTCGTATTCGACGTCGATCTTGCGACGTGCCTCATTGAGCGCAGCGATCGCGTCGCCTTGATTCTTGGCGAGCAAGCCTCGCGACCTTTCAGTGCTGCCCAGGTGTGTTCGGCGATCACGGCAACGCCGCTCGGGACTTGTTTGACTGCGACGACTCCGCGTACCGCTTTCGCCTGCGATGCGTCGAAGGAACGTACTGACGCGCCGAACTGCGGCGGACGCGCGACAACCGCCACCAGCATGTTGGGCAGGTCGACGTCGATGCCGAACTGCGCTGCGCCGTTGACCTTGATGCGACTGTCAAGTCGTCGCTGCGGCTTGCCGATGTAGCGGAACTCGGCACGATTCTTCAAGGCCACGCTGTCCTTGGCCGGCACGGGCAGGGCGGAGGCGGCCTCGACGAACTTGCCGTAGGTAGCGCTGCGTCCATCGGGCGCGAACACCACGCCGTCTTCGGTGCGCAACTCTGCGGCCGGCACACCCCACTCGCTCGCTGCGGCTTGCACGATCATGCGCCGTGCGCTCGCACCGACGCGGCGCAGCGCCTCGTAAGTGCTCATCACGCTCATGCTGCCGCCCGTGAACTGCGCGGGCAGGAAAGGGTGGTTGAAAGCCGGGTCGACGCCGGCGATCTCGACCGCCAGACGCTGTGGATTCACGTCGAGTTCCTCAGCGAGGATCATCGGCAATCCGGTATAGATGCCCTGGCCCATCTCGCTTTTGCCGATGATCACGGTGATGCGATCGTCTGCACCGATGCGCACAAAAGCGTGCGGCTGGAATTCCTTGGGAGCGCTGTCACGACCCCCGACGAGGTAGGGGCGCAGCAACTGCCCGGCGGCGATTCCACCGGCAATCACGCCAACACCAATGAGGAAATGCCGGCGTCCGGTACGCGGGGCAGCGTTGTCGTCGCCTGTTCCGGCCGGGCTCATGCGGGCTGACTCCCACGCTTGAGTTCGGCGGCGCGTTTGACTGCGGCACGGATGCGCGGGTAGGTGCCGCAACGGCAGATGTTGCCGTTCATGGCCGCATCGATGTCCGAATCGGTGGGCGAGGGATTCTGCTCGAGCAGAGCGGCTGCGGCCATCACCTGACCCGACTGGCAGTAACCGCACTGCACCACATCGAGTTCGATCCACGCCTGCTGCACCGGATGGGTCGCATCGGGCGAGAGTCCCTCGATCGTGCGGATCTCGGTACCGACCGCCGCTGAGACGGGTGTTACGCAGGCTCGTGCCGGCTGCCCGTTGATGTGAACCGTGCACGCACCGCACTGGGCGATCCCGCAACCATACTTGGTGCCGGTCAGTTTGATGAGATCGCGCAGCGCCCAGAGCAAAGGCATCTCCGGGTCCGCATCGATGTCGTGCTTTTCGCCATTGACTGTCAAACTGATCACTGCGTCTCTCCCGGTTAACATCATGGGGTCGGGTGGGGCCAGAATATACCCAAGTTCGGGTTCGGGAGAGCGCAGGCTTGCAGATCGAGTTTTATGGCGCGGCGGGCGAGGTCACCGGCTCCTGTCACATTCTGACCGTGCGCGGGAAGCGGGTCCTGCTCGACTGCGGCATGATCCAAGGCGGTCGCGATGCGACCGAACGCAACCGTCGGGAGTTTCCCTTCGTCGCCGCCGATATCGATGCCGTGGTATTGAGCCATGCGCACATCGATCACAGCGGCCGTCTGCCATTGCTCGTGAAGCGGGGGTTTCGCGGGCCGATTTACACCAATGCCGCCTGTCGCGACCTGCTGCCGATCCTGTGGCGCGATACCGCCGATCTGGGGCTGCGGGAGGCTGAGCGCATCAACCGACGGCGTGAGCCGGACGATCCGGTCGTGGAGCCGCTCTACGACCTCGACGACGTGGAGCGTGCGCTCAAGTTGGTTCGGGCATTGCGATACGACACGAGCTACGAACCCGTGCCCGGGCTGTCGCTGACGCTTCGCGATGCCGGCCACATTCTCGGTTCATCGAGCCTGCTGCTGGCGTGCAGCGACGGGGGCGTGCAGCGCACGGTCGTCTTCAGTGGTGATCTCGGCCAGTACGATTCGCCGATTCTGCTCGACCCGTACCCCTTTGAGCAGGCCGACCTCGTGATCATGGAGAGCACCTACGGCGATCGCCTGCACCGCGATCGTCAGGCAACGCTCGCCGAGTTCGGCCAGATCATCGCAGCGGCCGATGCGAGTCGGGGCAACGTGATCATCCCCGCTTTCGCCATCGGGCGAAGTCAGGAAGTACTGTACGTGCTGGGTCTGCACCATGAGGCTTGGCGATTGCGCGACTGGCAGGTGTTTCTCGACAGCCCCATGGCCATCGAGGCGAGTCGGGTGTACTGGAACCACATCGATCGCTACGACCCTGAAGCTTTGCGGCTGCGCGCCAACTTCACGGCTATGCCGCAACTGCCCAACCTCAGTCTGTGCCGTACGGCCGATGAGTCCCGAGCCATCAATCGGGTACGCGACCACGCGATCATCATTGCCGGCAGCGGCATGTGCAATGGCGGCCGCGTCCTGCATCATCTGAAACACAACCTGCCCCGTCCGGAGTGTCACATCGTGATCACCGGCTTCCAGGCACCGGGTACGCTCGGCCGCGCACTCGTCGATCGTTTGCCGGCCGTGCGCATCCACGGCGAGCTTGTCCGCGTCTCGGCCACGGTGCACACGCTCGGCGGACTTTCCGCTCACGGCGATCAGGAAGATTTGCTACGGTGGTACGGCAATTTCACGAATCGACCGCCGGTGTGCCTCGTGCATGGGGAATTACCGCAGGCGCAGGCGCTGCGGGCAAGGCTCGAGGCCCGCGGCGGGCAGGCGTGGATTCCGGTACCCGGTTTTGTGCTTGACCTGTCGACCCTGACCGAAAAAGGAGTGCGATCCTCATGAACCGCCGAATCTTTGCTGCGCTGACCGTCGTTTTGGCCACCGTATGGGTGGCCGGTGCTGCGTCCTCTGTGCTCGCGGCGACCGCAAAGCCGACACCAAGCATCCTCGTGGTGGGCGCTACCGGCGGCACCGGCAAGGAGGTCGTCCGCCAGGCGCGCGAGGCCGGGTATCGCGTGCGCGCGCTGGTGCGTGATGCCGATAAGGCCCGTGCCCAACTGGGGAGCGATGTGGAACTCGTCGTCGGTGATGTGCGCACCGGTGCGGGCATCGAGGCAGCGGTGCGCGGCGTCGACTACGTGGTGTCGGCGCTCGGCTCGAATGTGCGCAACGATCCGACCAACACACCGGAGCGCGTCGACTATGGCGGCGTGCGCGATCTCGTCAATGCGGCGGCGAGCGCCAAGGTCAAGCACTTCGTACTGGTGTCTTCCATGGGCGTGACGCACGACGATCACCCCCTCAACAAGATGTTCGGCAACATTCTCGTTTGGAAGCGCAAAGGCGAGGAGGCGGTGCGTGCCTCGGGCGTGCCGTACACCATCGTGCGCCCGGGCGGTCTGCTCGACACGTCGGGCGGCAAGGCAGACATTCGCGCCTTCCAGGGCGATGATCTGAAGAACAACGGCCGCATTCCCCGCGCCGACGTCGCCGCCGTGTGTCTCAATGCGCTCGGCAATCCACGCGCGGCGGGCAAGACCTTCGAAATCGTTTCCGGTACCGAAGGCAATCGCGTCGACTGGAACGGTCTGTTCGCGGGTCTGAAGGCTGATGCGCGCTGAGGGCACAGCTCTGCAACGGGTGCTCGCGCGCTTTGCGCGAGTCGAGCCGGGCGAGGTCGCGGCAGTCGTCGCCGCCTTCTTCCTGTTTTTCTTTGTTCTCGGCAGCTACTTTGCCGTCAGGCCGGTACGCGAGACGGTGGCCACGCTGCTTGGTCGCGAGCGTGTCGCCGATCTTTGGCTGTATACCGCACTCTTCTCCATTGCCATCGTGCCGCTCTACGGCTGGCTCGTCGCGCGGGTGCGGCGCAGCCTGCTGCTGCCTTGTATTTACGGCGCCGTCGCACTGACTTTGGCGATCATCGGCTCGTACATTCAGGTGGACGAGGGCAACATGCAGGTCGGCACGTTCTTCTACGTGTGGATCAGTGTGCTGAACCTGATGCTCGTTTCGGTGTTCTGGAGCTTTTTGCTCGAGATGTTCGATCGGGAGCAGACCAAGCGGTTGTTCGGGTTCATTGCCGCCGGCGGTACGTTCGGCGCGCTGGTCGGGCCGCTGACGGCGCGGCTGACAGTCGAATACATTGGTAACGCAGGCGTACTGTATCTCGGCACCGTGGGCTTTCTCTGCGCCATCGTGTGCCAGCGCATGCTCATCGGCATATGGAACAACGCACCGGCTGCGAGCATCTCCCGGGATGGCGCAACGGCTTCGGCCTTGCAGGCGCGCAACGACGAAGGGCTGGGCGGCAACCCGTTTGCCGGCATCATGATCGTACTGCGCTCGCCGTATTTGCTCGGCATCGCCTCCTTTGTGGTGTTGCTGTCGGCGGTGAACACCTTCCTCTATTTCGAGCAGTTGCGCATCGTCAGCGAAACGTTTGCCGACACCACAGCGCGTACCGAGATGTTTGCCACCATCGATTTCGTAGTGCAGTCGCTGACGATTTTCTCGCAACTTTTCCTCACCGGGCGCATCGCCTCCCGCCTTGGGGTGCGTACGCTGCTCACATTCGTGCCGATCATCATGATCGGCGGCTTCATGCTGCTGTCGGTGCTCAACGTCTTCGGCATGATCGCGCTGCTGCTCGTCGTGCGGCGCTGGGGCGAGTACGCGTTCATCCGGCCGGGTCGAGAGATGCTCTGGGGCTCGCTCGACAAGGAATCCAAGTACAAGGCGAAGAGCTTCATCGACGTTCCCGTGTATCGCGCCGCTGACTACGTCGGTGCCCAGGCGAAAAGCGCCCTTGATGCCGTGGGAGCAACTCCGGCGGGTGCGGCGATCGTCGGTGCGGGTATCGCGGCCCTGTGGGCTGCGAACGGTTGGATGCTCGGTCGACGCTACGATCGGGGAAGCGAGCGCAATAAAAACGACGAGCCGTAACAGCGGCCAACAGGGGGAGAAGCCATGTCTGCATTGTCCAAGTGGTTTTCGCTCGATGAACGCGAGGAAGCGGCGAGTGCCGACAACCCGCATGCACCGTTGCAGGCCAATCAGCGCCGCGATGCGTTGCCGCTGCTCACGCTGGCCTTCGGTTGGGGGTTCCTTGTCACGGGCCTGCTGGTGGGCAGTTCGCTGGGGGCCGGACTCTATTTCCCCGATCTATTGCGCAATGCGATGTGGGGCAATCTCGTCAACTTCGTGGTGGGCGCATTGGTCGGCTACATGGGATATCAGACGGCCTGTAACAGCGGGCTGCTGTATCGACTGACCTACGGCAACGTTGGTGCCTACCTGCCGGTGCTGTTCCTCGCGGCACTCACCATCGGTTGGCAGGGTATCGTCGTCGGTGCCTTCGGTCTGACGTGGACGGGCAGTTTCGACAGCCCCTACTTCGTGCCCGTCGCACTATTTGCCGGGGTTCTCTACACCTACACCACCTACACGGGCGTGAAGGGACTCGAGCGTGTCGCGGTGCCATCCACCGTGGTGCTGGCGCTCGTCGGCATCTATGCCGGCTGGTTCAACATCGACAAGGCCGGTGGCTGGGAGTCTTTTCTTGGCATGTCGGCAAGCGCCGCCGCATCGCAGCCTTTGACTGACACGCAGGCCATCAACCTCGTGATCGGCTCCTGGATCGTCGGCGGCGTGGTGATGGCCGAGTACACCCGCTTCGCGCGCAAGGCCTGGGTGGCGATCGCCATTCCGTTTATCGTGCTGGTGGTAACCCAGTTGTTCCTCCAGGTCATTGGCGCGATGGGTGGCATTGTCTCGGGCAATTTCGACTTCAGTGCTTACTTGCGCACCGCTGGCCCGATCATCGCCGTCATCGGTCTGATTTCCATGAGTCTCGCTCTGTGGACAACCGGTGATACCAACCTTTACCTGCCCGCGATCCAGACGGCCAGCGTGTTCCGCTTGCCGAAGCGCGTGACAATCGTCATCTGCGGAACCATTGGCACGATATTGGGTCTGGGCATCTATCAGTACTTCATGGACTGGATCAACCAGATCGCCAACCTCGTACCGCCGCTGATCGGCCCGATCATCGTCGATTACTACGTGTTCCATGGACGACGTTACGACACCAACCTGCTCGACCGATTGCCCACCTGGAACCCGCTGGCTGTGGCAGCGTTTTTCATTGGCGTGGTTGCAGCATATGGCTTCACGCCCGATTGGATTGCCTCGGGTCTCTGGGGTCTGCTCGTGTCGATGGCGGTGTACTTCGTGCTCTTCGGCGTCGCACGACTGCTCGGGTGGCGTGTTGGCTACTCGCGGGCTGCCGCGGATGCCTAAAGTCGCCCGCCTCGTTGCGGTCGGTCTCGTTCTTGTCTTGGGCAGTGCGGCGCTGTCGAGCACGGCCGCCGCCGACGATGTGAGCGCCGCGCAGCGTCGCGCCGCTGGCGAGTTTTTAGCCGCCGCGGCCGCAGGCGATGCGCAGGCGCTGGCGTTCGCATTGCATCCTGCGGAACTCGAACGCCTGCGCTCGAGTGTGCTGCAGCAACTGCGCGATGAGGAGGCGCGAGGTGTATCGACGCTACGCGAGCGGCTGTTCGGCGAGGCGCAGCCACTCGCAGATATCGAGCGGCTGACCAGCGTCAATTTCTTTCGCACTCTGGCGCGACGCCTGCAGTGGCAGGCTCGTCCCTACGAAGAGGTGAGTGGCCTTGCGGCAGTTCGCGACGGCAACCTCGTGCACGTGCTGGTGCGAGGCCGGCAGCCACGTGGCCTAGGCAAGACCGAAGTGGTGGAGGTGGTGTCCTTGTTGGCCTATGGCAAGGAGTGGAAGGCGGCCTTGCCGCTCGAACTTGCGGCGCAGCTTGAAGATTTGATCGCGGGCCGACGCCCGGTCGAGGGCCGCGGTACATCGGCTGGCACGGGTGGCGGCAGTACAGTGACCACCAGTGCGTCGGCCTCCGGCGTCGCCGCCACACCTGCCCGCGCCGAGCGCAACACCCCGCAGATCCTGACCCTTCTCGATGCGGCCGAAAAATCCCTCGTGGACGGACGTTGCGATACGTACTATCGCGAACATCTCTCTCCGGAGTTGCGGCGTACGCTCGGCGCGCGAACCATCGATACCCTGATCAGCGCATGCACTCGCAGCATGGGCAACCGGGAGTTGCTGGTGGCAGCGCTGCGTATCGTGCGGCGCTCCGCTCCGGTTTACGAGGCCGCAGGCAATCGCGCAGTGTACGACGTATCGGCGCAAGGCCTGCCTTACGACAGGTTCGTACTCGAGCGCATTGATGGGCGCTGG
>RGWK01000480.1 GCA_010029775.1 Gammaproteobacteria bacterium | reverse complement strand
TCGATCATCATCTGCAGCATCTCGACATCGAGAATCAGCTTCTCGAACGACGCCACGAGCCCACCCTCCTGCCACCCTGCGGCGTGGTAGATCAGGTTGCCATGCCCCAGCATCGCGCCCCACAGCGACATTTGCATCTCGTAGGCGCCCTGCGCATCCGCCGCATTCGAAGCGCTCGCATTGGAGGTGCGGTATGGCAGGCGGTAGCGCCGCGCAAGTTGTCCGCTTGCGATATTCGCCTTGGTGTTCTCCGGCGTACCAAACGCCGGTGCGCCCGAACGCAGATCGACGTTCGAGGTGAAGGCGCCGTACATGACGGGCGCCCCGGGTCGCACCGACTGCGCGAGCGCCACACCGAAGAGCACCTCGGCGTTCTGCTGCGCGAGCGCCCCGGCGAGCGACACCGGCGCCATCGCACCCATCAACGTGAACGGCGTCACCACCACGGGCTGTCCGAAGCTCGCCATGGCCATTAGACCCTCGGCCATGGCCTCATCGAAACGACGAGGACTGTTGACCGAAATGATGGTGAGCACGCCTGGGCTTGCCGCCATTTGTTCGGCACTGAGACCCCGCGAAATCGCCATCATCTCGATACCATCGCGCGCGCGACCGGCGCCGATCGCCGTGCAGTGGTACGCGAGATCCGAGTACACGAGGTTCGCGCGGTAGGCATCGAGATGGCGCGAATTGGCAGGCAACTCCACCGGCGCGCACACCTGATTGCCAATCAGATGGATCGCATTGAAGTAATGCGCCAGGCGAATGAAATCGCAGTAATCAGCGTAGTTGCCCGCACGCCGCCCGCGCTCGCAGTCGTGCACGAAGGGCGGCCCGGCCACGAGCCCAAAGGCCACCGATCGGCCGCCGATCGTCAGCTGCTTGGCGGGGTTGCGCGAGGTCAGTGTGAACGACGACGGTGCCTGCGATAGCGCCCACTCGACGATCGCGCGATCGAGCTTCACTACACCACTCGCCTCATCCACCTCGGCGCCGCGCTGACGCAGGCTCTCGCGTGCACTCGCGGACATCAACTCCACACCGATCTGCTCGAGCATCTGCAGCGAGGTCTCGTGGATGGCTTCGATCTGATCGGCCGACAGGATCTCAAAGGGCGCGTGCGGGTTCGTCACCGCGCGCCAGGGCAATTGCGGCAGCGGACTCGCAGCGGATCGACGGGTTCGGGTTACAGGCCTCATGCCGCCAGTCTTGCCGCTCGGTGCGCCAGGCGTTGCACCCAGGCGACGCGCTGGCGCTCGATTACGCCATCCAGGCGGGAACTTCCGCGTTCGGGTACACTCCAATCCGTACTTTTGAAGGGGGCGACCGGCTTCGACGTGGGTTGCGAACCTTCAGGGGCGTGCCGAGGTGCAGTGAACCT
>RGWK01000479.1 GCA_010029775.1 Gammaproteobacteria bacterium | reverse complement strand
ACGCCTGGACGCTCGATCTTCGTCGTCCAGGGCAGTTGCTCGGGCGTTGAGTTCATGAAGGCAGCGGCGGCCCGCGGGAACGCATCGATGCACCACTGCCTAGAGAGGTACGGGCCGCTGCGCGCCGGATACGGGGCCTGCGCACATGGCGACCATGGTGGGGACCCCCGTCATCGGCCTCTACGCAGCCACCAACCCAGCGCGCAGCGGCCCGTACCTCTCTAGGCAGTGGTGCATCGATGCGTTCCCACGGGCCGCCGCGGCCTTCATGAACTCAACGCCCGAGCAACTGCCCTGGACGACGAAGATCGAGCGTCCAGGCGTGATGGATTTGATCTGCGTGGACGAAGTCTGCACGCGACTCGACGAATTGCTAGCATTGGCGCCATGAAAGACATCCTAGTTCCTATTTCGCCGGGCGAACTGCTCGACAAGATCACCATCCTGCGCATCAAAGCCGCTCGCATGACCGATGCCGTTAAGGTGGCCAACGTACGAGTCGAACTCGAAGTGCTCGAGAAGACCTGGCGAGACAGTGGCGCCGCGATTCCCGAAGTCGCCGCGGACGAAGCGGCGCTGCAGCGCGTCAACGAAGCGCTGTGGGACATCGAAGACAAGATTCGCGACAAGGAACTCGCACAGCAATTTGATGCCGAGTTCATCGAACTCGCCCGCGCCGTGTACGTCACCAACGACGATCGAGCCGCCGTCAAAAAGCGCATCAACGTGGCACTTGGGTCACGAATCGTCGAAGAGAAATCGTACAAACCCTACAAGCCCGCCTGAGCGGCGGCGGTCCAGGGAACCCGCGATTCAGCGCTGCAGCGTGTACTCCGCGCCGCAGTAGGGGCATTTCGCCCAGCCTGTCTTTTCAATCGGTAGATACACTCGCGGGTGCGAGTTCCACAGGTGCATCTGCGGCATCGGACAGGACAGCGGCAAGTCGGCACTGCTGACTTCGTACTGATTCTGCGCGTTCGGCTGAATGAGTGTGCTGGAAGACATGGCGGCTGATTATACGCCGGCGACAGGCTCATCGCGGAAGGTCTGCTGCCAGATCCGGCACACCGCCTGACGCTCGGCGACGAACTCGCTGTCGGCGATAACCGTCCCCTCCTCACGCAGTGACCGGTGGTGGCCGCGCGCCCGGTAGGACCGATAGGCACCCGTCAGCTGATCAACCGTGTCCTGCGGTACGAGATCGCCAGAGGCCAGAGTCTCAAGTTGCCGAATCGTGTCGGAGAACATCAGCACGATCGGCTGTCTTGCCGCCTCGCGCAGTGTCCAGTACTGCGCCAGAAACTCGATGTCGGCAATACCGCCTGGCCCTTGCTTGAGATCGAACTCTCCCTCGTGCGCCTTAGACAGTTCGCGACGCATACGCTCGCGCATGCTACGAACCTC
>RGWK01000478.1 GCA_010029775.1 Gammaproteobacteria bacterium | reverse complement strand
GGCGAGGGCAACAGCAAGTCCAACAGCAGCAGCAAGACCGGCAAGACCAGCGGCATGCCGTCGCCGCGTACCAACGCTGCAATGGAGCAGGCCATGAAGAGCCTGAACGACACTTCCGCGAAGGGTTGGGATGTGGTGCGTTCGCGTCTGCCCGAGAGCCGTGACGCTGTGGTGCCGTTCACGCAGGTGCTTGCGGACTTTGAGGCGGCATTGCAGCGTGGCTACGGGCACAAGGATTTTGTGCAGTTCCGCAACGCGGACTACACTGCTGCTAGCGGTGCAATGGCTACCGCGTTTGACCGTCGCAAGGCGGCAGACACTTGGAAGCGTACCACCATTGCCAAGACCGGCAGCATCGACCCGCTTCGCATGACGCAGTACCGGTGGAACGATGACATTTTCCGTCGCACTGCTCGCGTCACCACTGGCAAGAACCACGGCATCGTGATCCTGCTTGACTGGAGCGGCAGCATGAACCCCATCATGCAGGCCACGCTGGGGCAGTTGATTATCCTCACGGACTTCTGCCGTACCGCTGGTGTGCCTT
The DNA here is from genome assembly GCA_010029775.1 of Gammaproteobacteria bacterium. GTDB lineage: Bacteria > Pseudomonadota > Gammaproteobacteria > Steroidobacterales > Steroidobacteraceae > UBA964. The sequence goes on along the minus strand of RGWK01000478.1, from coordinate 862 downwards.
TTGAGGTGTTTGCGTTCACCGATTCGGTGTACACCAAGCCCAGCGCGGACGGCGACGAGTGGAGCGAGTCCGCGTTCAAGCAGCGTGATGCACTCACCAAGACTTTCACCGAGGTTCCGCACGGCAACTCGTCCACTGGTTATGTGAGTCTGCTGAATTTCCTCAGCAGTCGCATGAACGGTGCTCAGTACAACCGCATGAAGACCCTGCTGTGGAATGCGTGGGGCACGCTGGCTAACGAGCGTCGCTACCGCATGGGTTCCACGCCCACCGTTGCGGCTCTGCACCATGTGGAGCACACTGTTCGGCAGTTCATTGCGGCTAACCGTGTGCAGATTGTGAACACTGTGGTGCTCACGGACGGCGAGGCTACGGACTCGTATCAGCCCAACAATCTGAACGAGAAGTGGAACAGCCGTATTCAGTATGTGCTGGAGGACTCTGCGACTGGTGCTACTTACGAGCACGATCACCGCCGCGTGTACGACAGCATTGGTCGCTGCACCATTCAGCGTCGTGCGAGTGTGCACTTCGCGGACAACACCGTGAACCTGTCTGTTGCTGCTGCCATTGACCGTCTGCGTCGTCGCACGGGTAGCCGCGTCCACTGGATCGGACTGAACGAGAGCCACGGCACCACCATTCCGCACATGGGCGACTTTGTGAACGATCCCAAGCGTACCAATTGGAGCCGCGACGGCTACGCTCGTGGTTCGGCGGGTGCGTTTGATACTGCTGTGATTGTTGCTGCTGCTCGTTTCGGCGGTGCAGGCAACGACAAGTGGATCAACGGGCAGTTGGACAAGATGGAGCGTCGCATCGAAGAGGCGAAGACGGGCAAGGGCTTGCTCACGGCTGTGGT
>RGWK01000477.1 GCA_010029775.1 Gammaproteobacteria bacterium | reverse complement strand
GGTAGGCGTAGGCTGCCTGTAGCAACTGGGTTGAGCCCTCGGAGGGCTCCCCTGGTGCGGGTGCAGCCCGGCTGCCTGGGCCCCCGCGTGAAAGGCACTGAACGATGAACGTTCTGTTGGTTGGTACTGGCACGGTCGGCGAGGCAATCGCCCATCTCATCAAAGGGAAGAAGTGGCTCGGCACCCTCACCCTCGCGGACTACTCCCTTGACCGCGCACGCACGGTTGCTGACGCAGTTGGCGCTGGGTACAAGGTGGCCCAGGTCGACGCGGGGAACGCCGCTCAGCTGAAGGAGCTCATCGCGAGCTCCAAGGCGGATCTGGTCTTGAATGCGGTGGATCCACGCTTCGTGCCGGCAGTGTTTGACGCAGCCCTCGAGGCTGGCGTGCACTACATCGACATGGCGACCAGTCTCTCGATTCCGGATGTCGCGAATCCATACACCGTTCCGGGACTCATGCTCGGCGCATACCAGGAGGAGCGCAAGAAGCTCTGGGAAGACCGCGGCAAGTTGGCGCTGATCGGCATGGGCATGGACCCCGGCCTCTCCAACATCTTCGCCGCCTATGCGAAGAAGTGGACCTTCGACGACATCTCGGCCGTGCATGTGCGCGACGGTGGGGACCTGCGCATCGAGGGCTACCCGTTTGCCACCGTCTTCAGCCTCTGGACGGTGATCGAAGAGTGCTTGAACCCGCCAATTGTTTGGCGCAACGGCAAGATCGAGGTGCGCGAGCCGTTTAGCGAGCCAGAGGACTTCGTCTTCCCAGAGGGAGTTGGCCCAGTCATGTGCGTCAACGTGGAGCACGAAGAGGTGGTGCAGCTGCCACGCAGCATGAAGGCCGATGTGATCACCTTCAAGTACGCCCTCGGCGCTGACTTCATCGAGACGCTTCAGCTCCTGCACCGACTCGGCCTCGACGGTAAGAGCCCAATCAACGTAAAGGGCGTCCAGGTTGCACCGCGCGATGTGATCGGCGCACTCTCCCCCGATCCATCAACACTCGGCAAGAGCATGATTGGGCGCGCAATCGTGGGGACGCTCGTCAGCGGCACCAAGGATGGACGCCCTCGCGAGACATTCCACTACCAGGTGTGCGATGCCGCGGAGACGATGGGTCGCTACAACCTGCAGCCCGTCGCCTGGCAGACCGGCGTGATGCCGGTCATGGCGATGGAGCTGATCGCCGAAGGCGTCTGGGGTGGTGCGGGAGTGAAGTCGCCCGACATGATGGATCCCGATCCATTCCTCGATATCTGTGAGGACTACGACGTGACGGTCAAGCTCGAGCATCGCCTACCCGGCCGCTCGATCCTGCCAGCAACGGAGCAGCCGCCGGTCGGCGCAAAGTCGGTCACGGTGAAGGGCTCGTCGAGCCCAACGGACTCGGCCTACTCGGCGGCAGCA
>RGWK01000476.1 GCA_010029775.1 Gammaproteobacteria bacterium | reverse complement strand
GTCGTGCGCCATGGTTCCCCCTGCTCGTCCCGTGCGGCCCCCGCCGCACGGTCGTGATGCTAGTTCGGGGTCAGGCGCCGTCGCCCACGATGGCGACTGTGGTGCCCGGCTCGGCGACGAACGAGAGACCCTCGATGAGCGGGCGGTCGGGCACGTACGAGAACGACACGTTCTCGAACTCGACCCGACCCTCCACGGCGCGTGCCGGCGCCGCTTCCGGCTCTGCAGACTGTTCCTCCGCGTCGAGCAGCTCGAACACCCTCTCGGCGGAGGCGACACCGGACTGAAGAACGTTGAACATGGACGCCGTCTGCGTGAGCGGCTGGGTGAACTGCCGCGAGTACTGGATGAACGCCTGCACGTCCCCCAGACCCATCGAGCCGGAGGACACCTTGAGGCCGCCGATCACGGCGATGGCCACGTAGTTCAGGCCCCCGATCCACATCATGGCGGGCTGGATGGACCCCGAGATGAACTGGGCGCCGTAGCTGGCGTCGAAGAGCTCCTCGTTCATCCCCGCGAACCTGCGTTCCGCATCGGCCTGGCGGCCGAACGCCTTGACGACCGCATGCCCCGTGAACGTCTCCTCGATCAGGCCGTTCAGCTGGCCGGTGGTCCGCCACTGGTCGATGAACTTCGCCCGCGACCGCGCGGCGATCTTCTTCATGGTCACCATGGACGAGGGGATCACGAGAAGGGCGACGAGCGCGAGCTGCCAGGAGACCGTGAACATCATGACGATGACCCCGACCATGGTGAGGAGGCTGGTGATCAACTGGCTCAACGACTGCTGGAGGCTCTGGCTGATGTTGTCGATGTCGTTCGTCACCCGGCTCAGCAGCTCGCCGCGCGAGTGACGGTCGATGTACGAGAGGGGCAGCCTGTGGATCTTCTCCTCCACCTCCGAGCGCAGGCCGAACATCGTCCGCTGGACCACGCCGGCGAGCAGGTAGGCCTGCCCGTAGGACAGCACGTACGACATGACGTAGACGCCGATTGCGACGAAAAGCGTGTTGTGGAGTTTGTTTTTTATGGTGCTCGTAGCTTTTGCTTTTGCAGGAGCTTCATCATTTTACAAGCACACTCATTTTCTGCAAGACTACACACAGGTGACTTCAAAAGTAGTGGATGAATTGGCGCAAGCCCTTTCGAGCTCTACTGAGGGGTTAGATTCAAGTGAGCTTGAGATTTGGAAGCAGGATCTTAAAGTTGAGTTTCCATCTGCATTGGCCGATTGGATGAAGGCAAAGGAGGATGAGGCCAGCGATACGGTAAAGGCATTGCTTGGTTTACGCAGTATCAAAGATCTCTTACTCAATATTGTTTTTATAGCCGGACTAGCGGCCGTAGGAGAAGAATTATTATTCAGAGGCGTCTTACAGCGGATGTTCCTGCGGCAATTTGGACAG
>RGWK01000475.1 GCA_010029775.1 Gammaproteobacteria bacterium | reverse complement strand
GTAGAGGTCGAGCGACCAGTTCAGCCCGTACCAGACGATGATGCGGCCGGTCTTCTGCAGCCCGTCGATGCCGTGGCCCATGCTGGCCGGGTGGCCGATCATCAACTGACAGTCGCCCGTTGTCCAGCGCCGCATCGCCTCCACCAGCGCGCCCTCGCTCTTGCACTCGGTGAGGTTGATCGGGCGCAGCGCCTTGAACCGCTCCATGATGCGCTCGGCATCGCTGCGGTAGGCGTAGGCGCACAGCACCGGGGCGCCCTGCGCCTCGTCGATGATGTCCTCCAGCGCGTCGAGCTTGAGGTCATGCACGGGCTCCCACAAGGGCATCCCGGCGATGGGGTACACCGCGCCGTTGCTGAACTGCAGGCACTTGTTCGTGAGCGCGGCGCTGTTGAACACCTCGATCTCCTTGCCGCTGTCGAGCACGGTGAAGAACTCCCGCTCCATCTGCTCGTACTGCGCGCGTAGCTCGTCGGGCATCTCCACCTCGATGTTGTTGACGATGAGGTCGGGCAGCGGGTTGTAGTCGGCCGCGGACATCTCGAGCGTGATGTCCCCGATCAGGTTCTTGATCGTCTCCTCGGTGTCGGCGTAGGGCACCTCCTTGTAGGGGCCGGCCTTCTTGTAGAACCGGGTGCGAAACGCTGTCTTGCTCGTGCCTAGGCGCTGCCCCTTGTCCACCACGAGGTACTGCCCGTGCAGATCCTTGTAGCCGTTGGAGGCCGGCGTGCCGGTGAGGCCCGTGGTCCACTGGAAGTGGTTGAGCACCCGGCGCACGGCTTTCACCCGGTCGGTGGACGAGTTCTTCATCTTGCTGATCTCGTCCCACACGATACCGCTGAACGGCAAGGGCTTACCCTTGCTGACGAAGTAGGTATCGAGCGTCTCGGCCATCCACTTCAGGTTCTCGTAGTTGATCAGGTAGATGTCGGCCTCGCGCAGCAGGGCGCGCGTGCGCTGGTCGCGCGTGCCCGTCACCATGCTGAAGCGCAGATGCTTGGTGTGCTGCCACTTCACAGCCTCTTGGCGCCACACGAGCCGGATCACGCGGATCGGGGCGACGATGATCACGCCCTTCAGGAAGCCCGTGCTGATCAGGTGCGCGACGCTCGTGAGCGTGACAACGGTCTTGCCGAGTCCCATGTCCAGCCAGAGCATCGAGTGCTGGTGGCTGCACTGGTGGTTGACCGCACGCTTCTGGTAGTCGTGCAGCAGGTTGGGTGTCAGCATGTCGTCAGCATCTCGTCGATCATGCGCAGCCCATCGTCCACGTTGTCGATCACCCACACGCTGACACCATACGCCCGCAGCCGCTTGTGCTCGCGCTCCTGCGCAGGTGTGGGTTTCTGCCCCTCGCGCTTGAACTCGCAGAAGAACATGCGCCCGCCTGGCAGGATGAACAGTCGATCA
>RGWK01000474.1 GCA_010029775.1 Gammaproteobacteria bacterium | reverse complement strand
AATGAGCGCCGCGGCCATCTCGCGCGTCTGGCGTCGCAGCTTCTCGCCGTCGTGCACGCTGGTAAGCGCGTGGTAATCGACGATGCAGTAGATGGACTCGTAGTTCTCTTGCAGCGCCACGTAGTTGCGGATGGCGCCCAGGTCGTTCCCCAGGTGCGGCGCCCCGCTCGGCTGGATCCCCGAATAGGCGCGGATCGGCTGCTTCGGTTTGGTAGGCTGCGTCATGCGTGCAGGATACCCCGCTGGGGGATCCGCCCGCGATACAGATGAGGTGCCCGCCATGCGTCGCTCGGCCCGCCACGTTCTTGCCGCTCTTTCCGTTGCCGCCTTGCTCGGGCTGGTGGCTGCCGCACCCGTTTCGGTGCGCGCCAATGGCTTCGCCCAGCAGGCCGACACCTGGGTCGCCACGAGCGGCACCCCGACGGGGAGCACCGCAGGCAGCTCGTGCGCCAATCCAGGCTTCGTGGTTGACGGCGTTGAGGACGAGATCGAGATTGGCTACGCCATTACTGACGTCCTCGATGGCGGCACCGTGCATCTCTGCGCCGGCGTCTATCACGTCACCACGGGCCAGAGCTATAGCAAGTCATTTACGTTGGCTGGTGCCGGTCGCGACGCGACGGTGATCGTCGGCACCGCCACCTTTAGTCCGTCAGGCGCCTATGTGAGCGGCGGCAGCGAGTTCCTGTACGGCAGCGGCACGCTTAACGTGCGCGACCTCACTATTCGTGGCTTCTACGGCTCAAGCTACGGGGCGCTCTACGGTGGCGACGAGTTCATCCTTGATCGCGTGCGCATGGACCACAACGGCAACACCGACGGCGACGGAGGTGCGATCTGGGGCGGCAACGTCACCGTGCGTAACAGCATTCTGAGCGACAACTTCGCCTCAGAAGATGGCGGCGCTATCGACGCGAGCGACCTTACGGTTGAGCGCTCTACTTTCTTGCGCAATAAGGCCAATGTCAATGGCGGCGCATTTACGGGAACCGGTGTGGTGATCATCAAAAAGAGCGACTTCATTGACAACATCGCAGGCAATCAGGCCGGTGCTGGCTTTACCTACGGCGGCTCCACGGTGACCATTGAGGGCGCTCGATTCCGTGGCAATGTTGCCGACGCATCGCACGGCGGCGCGTTGCGTCTCTACCAAAGCACTGCAGTTATCAAATACAGCTCTTTCACTGGCAATCGAGCGGGAGAGTCGGGTGGTGCTTTTGACGCATACCTAGGCTCGCTCAAAGTCATCTCATCGCGCTTCTACAGCAACTTCGCCACAGGCAACGGCGAAAGCGCGGCCAAGGCCTGGCGCGACATCTGGGGCTGTGGTCAAGGCATCGGCGTCATCCGCGAGGTGGTGGGTGCCGGGGAACTTGTCGCACGCTTTGCCGGCGAGTACGCCGCAGCCAA
>RGWK01000473.1 GCA_010029775.1 Gammaproteobacteria bacterium | reverse complement strand
AAGGCGGCCGACACGAGCAGCATGACCACGCCGAACATGGCGAGACCGCCGAGCAGGTCAACCTTGACGAATCGCTGTACGAAAACGACGGCAAGACCCGCGCCGGCGGTGACCAGCGCCGAGAGGCTCAGATCGTCCGTGACCTTGGCAAGGATGAAAAACAACGCACCGAGCGACAGGTCGACCGCCAGCGAGTACTTGTTGCGATTCCACTGAGCGCGCGCGCGCGCCTCTTCGTCGTCGAGACGCTCGTCCGGTTCAAGGCTCATGCCAGCTCCGCAAAATCGGTTTTGTCGATGTAATAGTGCAGGAAGGACGTCGTCACCCCTCCGCTCTCGCGCACGGCCTCGTGCGAGAGACGTGCGCCGACCTTGCGCATCGCAGCCTGAGACCGAAGATTCAGGGTGCCGACGTGGAACCACACTCGATCGACGAAACGAAAGGCATGCTGCAGCATCAGGTGCTTGAGTTCGCTGTTGTAATGGCCGCCCCAGCACGACCGCACCAAGAAAGTGTAGCCGACGACGACATCGTTCGCTTCGGGGTTCCACGCGTAATAGCTCGAAGAACCGATGACAGCGCCTGCAGCACGATCCTGCACCAGCAACGCACCGCCCGACTCGAGCAGCCGTTCGAACAATCGCGAAAAGACGGGTTCACGCCAACGATCAGGCTCGGGGTGTTGTGCCCAAATCAAGGGATCCGCTGCCGCCTGCTGCAACGAAGCGTAGTCGCCGCGCTCGAGCGGACGCAGCATGATCCGCGTACCACTCAAGCGCGGCTGGCCATCGAATCTCACTTCAGTGCAGCTTCGAGGCCCGGCGTGAACGCGGCACCCTCAGGCACCTTGGCCGAGGACAGCTTCACGGTGTTGCCGATGCCTTCGGCGCGACCCCCAAGACAACCGGAGAGAAAGTTCTCGGTGACGGCGTTGAAGGCGATGTTGTTCTCCGGTCGCGCGAAGCCGTGACCTTCATCCGGGAATAACACGTAGGTCACCGGAATGCCCTTGGACTTCATGGCCGTGACGATCTGGTCGGACTCGGCCTGATTGACGCGCGGGTCGTTGGCACCTTGCCCGATCAGCAAGGGTCGCACGATGTTGCCGGCCTTATAGAGCGGTGAACGTTCCTTGAGCAACTTCAGCCCTTCCGGCGTATTCGGGTTGCCCATGCGCTGATGGAACTGCGCGATCCCTGCTGTCCAGTACGGCGGGATGGTCTTCAGCAACGTCTCGAGGTTGGACGGACCCACGATATCGACACCACACGCGAAAGTCGTCGGCGTGAACGTGAGGCCCACGAGCGTGGCGTAACCCCCGTAGGACCCGCCCATGATCGCCACCTTATCGGCAGCAGCGATCTTTTTGTCGATGGCCCATTGCACCGCATCGATCAGATCGTCGTGCAT
>RGWK01000472.1 GCA_010029775.1 Gammaproteobacteria bacterium | reverse complement strand
GGGCTTGATCTCCTCCTTCTGGAAAACCTTGAGGAACTCGGGGGTTTCCGCGAACCCGGCGCCGGGCGCCGTGGCAACATCACCCTCTGCGAGCACCGACGCAAAGATCGTCGTGAGCGGAACGGTGCCATCTTCTAATGGTGTGCCGTTTGGGTCAGGAGCACTGGCCACGATGAAGATCGCAGCGGCGCCGTTTGTGTCGCGACGCAGCTGCATCTCAATTCCTGCGTTGCTCCCTGGGATCGGCAGAGTCGCATATGGCGCACCATCTACCTGGGCGGTGAACGGCGCGTCGCCAGACCAGAGCAGATCGCCTGCATCGTCGCGAATCTCAAGTCGTGCCGCTGGGCCAAAGAAGTTTTGATGAAAGCTCCAGCCGTCGTACGCGAGTGGCTCATTGACGCGCACCAGCTGCCGCGCTACCTCTGCTCCCCCAACGTAGACACCAAGGTCGGTCGAGAAATCGGCGAATGCTCCAGTGCTGGTGCGTGGCGCACTGAATGCGTGATTCACGATAACGAGGCCGTCGGCGCTACCGATCTTGCCCACGGGGAGCGCTTCCCCATCGGTCAGCAAGATTCCTTGCGTGTACCCGAAGATTCCGGAGGCTGCGGCGCCGAGCAGCATCACCACGAGCCCGGTGTGCATGACGAGGGTGAACCGTCCGGAGCGTCGGAAGCGATCGGCGTGCAAGAGGAGGCCACCATCGCGGTCAGGGTCAGCCGCAACGCTCACCTCCCAGCCGTCGCGCTTCGCTTCGGCCGCTGCGGCGGCGGCGCGGTCTCCGAGCTCTGCAGTTGTTGGGAGTGCGACAGCGAGGTCGATCACTCCACGCCCTGGCAGCGACTCACTGAAGAAGGTGTCGGGCTGCTCGGGGCGCGATGGTGCCGTGGCCGCCGCAATCTTCGGTAGGCGGTCCCAGGTGCAGACGATGATCGAGACGGTCAAGAGCACCAGGAGCGCCGTAAACCACGGCGAGGTGAAGACGCGGAAGAGGCCGAGGCGCTCGAAGATCCCGACCAGCGGCCCGAGGGTGGGCTCGTACTCGGCGCGCAACTTGGCCATCTCGTTGGCGTAATCGCCTGCGTTTTGCAGCGCGTAATCGGGGAGCTGGCGGAGCGCGATGCCAACAGTGGAGGCGAGCGCGATCACGCCGATCTGGAGCACGGCAAATCGCACGTTTGCCAGGAGGGCGCGCGCGAGGAGCAGGGGGCCGCTAATCACCCGCTGATGGTAGCCTTCGCACCGCTAGACCATCTGCCCTGCGGGGAACGTGGTGGCGTAATCGCAGTGCAGGGGGTGAGATGGCACGAGGGAACAGCCACGGAGCGCTCGACGACCTTGATCGTCGCCTCATGGAGGTGCTGCAGGCCGACGGCCGCAAGCCCTTTACCGAAATTGCTTCAGCGTTCGGTGTTCCTGAGTCAACCATTCGCGCT
>RGWK01000471.1 GCA_010029775.1 Gammaproteobacteria bacterium | reverse complement strand
TCGATGCGCCCGCTGACGTCGACGAAGGCGAGATCACGCAGCTTGCGCGTGGCCTGCTCGAGGCGTCCGGCCAGTTGCGCGGCCAGTTCCAGAGCCAGCAGGGGATTCTCCGAGGCGAGCTGCTTGAAGCGCGCATAGTGCATCTCGGCGATTTCGCTGCGACCGCGGCTGCGCACCAGCATGCTGCGCCCTGAGTCGGTGCCGAGCGTCACCATCGTGCCGAAGAATTCACCCTTGGTGAGGTACACGAGCACCATCTGCTTGCCCTGGTCATCTTCGACCACGACCTCGACCGAGCCCGTGATGATGTAAAACAGTGAATCGGGTGGCTCGCCGCCGCGCACGAGCACGGTACGGTTCGGCACCGTGCGGCGCACCGCCATGTCGATGAAGCGCTGGATCGGCGTAATGGCTGGTCGTGAGCCGGGTGCTGCGGCCGAGCCGTTCGGCACCGCCACGCCCGGTCGCTGCACCGGATAGCCCGGACGCACCGGGTTGCTCACGGCGTTTGCTGACGGGGGCTTGGACGGATTGTTGAGTGGGGGCATAGCACCGTTCTCCGTTGGGTCAGATCCAGTAACTCGTCTTAGTCATCACTTTGGCGGTCGCACGCATGGCACTCTGCACCGGTGGGGGCAGTTCCACGCCGCCCGCGGCTCTCGCCGTGGCGCCGTGTGCGATTTCGTCCGCGCGCATGGCCTCAAGAACGGCGCGACTGCGCCGATCCTGCTCCGGTAGCTTCTGCAGATGCGAGTCGATGTGGCCTTCCACCTGTCGCTCGGTTTCGCTGACGAAGCCAAGGCTCACGCCATCGCCAACTGCTGCTGCGGCGGCACCGATGGCGAACGAGCCGGCGTACCAGAGCGGGCTCAGCAGACTTGGCCTTGAGCCGAGTTCGCGCAAGCGCTGGTCGCACCAGGCGAGGTGGTCCGCCTCCTCGCGTGCTGCCTGCAGCAGCAGCGTGCGAACCTCTGCTCGCCGAGCGAACGCCGCCTGGCCGTGATAAAGGGCCTGAGCGGCGACTTCGCCGGCGTGGTTCACACGCATGAGCGCTGCGGCCGTACGCTGTTCGGAGTCGCTGAGTACCATGTTGGGGTCATGGTGCGGTCCGGGCTGCGGCATTGGCCGCCCTGCCGTGGGCGTCACGAAGACGGCCTTCAGGGCGCGATCCACGTGGGTCAGCAGGTCGTCCAATGGGGTCATAGTGCTCATGTCAGTCCTTGTGTCGGCCGCCGGGGGCGGACCTTTAGGGTGGGATGCCGAGATAGTGACATAAACATGGGATTCGGCCCTCCGGTGAGGGGGGTTTTGCAAACCGGGGTGGGCTTGAGTACACTTCCGCCCCTTTTTCGGGACTCGCGGCATCCCCCGCGGAGACATTAGATATGAGCACGGTATTTGCGAAGCCCGCCACGGTGCGCGGGGATTGGTTCGTCGTC
>RGWK01000048.1 GCA_010029775.1 Gammaproteobacteria bacterium | reverse complement strand
CGCGACGCCGCCATCGGGGTCGTCGAGCACTTCTTTCTCGCCGTTCGAGAACTGCACCTGCACGACGGGGCCCCGATCCACGAAGAGTCCCGTGAGTGATTGCGCTTCGGGGAGGAAACCGCCGCCGTTGCCGCGCAGGTCCATCACGAGGCCGTCAATCTTCTCGGTCTTGAGTTCCTCGAGCAGTCTGCGCACGTCACGCGTCGTGCTGCGGTAGTTCTCGTCGCCCGCGCGCTGGGCATCGTAGTCGGAGTAGAACCCCGGCACGTTGATGACGCCGATGCGGTGTTCACGATCACCACGCTTGATGATCTTGAGTTCCTTGCGAGCGGCTTGCGCTTCGAGAGTGACCTTGCCGCGCGTGAACTCCACGATCTTCTCCGGGCTACCCGGAGCGGCGCCGACCGGCAGAATCTGCAGGCGCACCACGGTACCGCCCTTGCCGCGGATGAGCTGCACGACATCGTCAATCCGCCAACCGATGACGTCCGTCAGCGCGCCTTCCTTGCCTTGACCGACGGCGGTGATCCGATCGTTTACCGACAAAGTGCCTGCGGCGGCGGCCGGGCCGCCTTCGATCAGGTTCATGATGGTGACGTAGTCGTCCACGGTCTGCAGCGACGCACCGATGCCCTCGTAATTGAGGCTCATCTGGATCTTGTATGAGTTCTGCTTTGGTGGCGGGCCAAGCGGCACCCTCGCGATCGAACTCGAACTGCTCATCGAGCTTAAAGTCTGGCTCGGTGTCGAGCAGCGAGAGCGCGTACTGCACGCGCTCCCGATTACGCTGTTGGTAGCGCGCGAACATGGCGTAGGCCGGTTCGATGTCACCGGTGCGAATCATGTCATCGAAGCGCAAGCGGTAGGCTTCGAATTCGGCAATGTCGCTGGCCAGAAAATAACTGCGTTGCCCGTCCATGCCGTCGAGGAACTTGTCCATCACCCGCGGCGAGAGGGCATCGTCGATCTTGAGACGGCTGTAGTGAGCGTCCTCGAGGAGCGAGCCGACCTGCCGGGCGATCATCCGTTCACGTGCGCTCGGTGCCAGCGCCCCAGGCGGCAACACCGAGGTGTTGGCGGTCAGTCGGGACGAGCCACCGATGGCCAGCAACCCGATGGCGATCGCCGACACGGCGAGCATGGGGCTGGAACGGCGAGGAGATGGACTCATGGATACGCTCTTGCTGATAGACTCGGCTGCCAGCCTAGAACGCGCGCCCCCGGGCTTCAAGTGTGCCGGGCCGCTCGGCGGGAAAATATCTGTGCCACAGTTCTGCAGGGAGGCGTCGCATGCGCCCGTTGGCCATGTTGCTCGGTGTCATTCTCGGTTCGACGGTCTCGATCACCGTCGCGCTGACGCTGACCCTCGTGGTCTTCCTGTTCCTGCCAGAGTATGCCGGTCGGATCGGCGAAGAGTTCCCACCGTTGCTGCGTACGCTCGGTGGTTCGGCCATCCTTGCGGCGATCGCGGGGCTTGGGTTTTACGGTGAGTTGCGCGAGCAGGCTTGGCGCCGCTATCCGCAACTCGTTCTGTTCCTGCTGCTTGCGTTCATCGGCTGGTGGTACTGGCCGAGCGAGCAGGGATAACTCTGCCAATTTCGGGGAGATGCTGATGCTGCGATTCCAAAAAGGACTGTGGCTGTGCCTCACGGCGGTGCTGGCCGGCTGTGCGGGCTTTGGGCGGATGCAGGCCCCGGTCATTTCGGCTGAAGAGTACGCCCGCCATATCGCCGCGCTCGCGGCCGACGAGTTCGAGGGTCGCAAACCCGGCACGGCCGGCGAGCGCAAGACGGTCGAGTACCTGGTGGCGGAGTTCAAAAAGCTCGGACTTGAACCCGGCAACGGCGATTCGTACCTGCAGCAGGTGCCGATCGTCGAGATCACGGCGGGCAGCGATGCACGCCTGCAACTCGGCAGCACCGAACTCAAGTACATGCAGGACATGGTCATCTGGACCAAACGGCTGGTGCCCGAGATCGCTTTGACCGACAGCCCGCTCGTGTTCGTAGGCCATGGAGTGGTGGCGCCTGAACTCGGTTGGAACGATTACGCCGGGGTCGACATGCGCGGCAAGACGGCCGTGATCCTCATCAACGACCCGGGCTTTGCCACCAACGACTCGACGTTGTTCCGGGGTCGCGCCATGACCTATTACGGGCGCTGGACCTACAAGTTCGAGGAGGCGATGCGCCAGGGCGCCGCCGGCGCCTTGATCATTCACGACGATGTGCCCGCAGCCTATCCGTGGGATACGGTGCAAAACAGTTGGAGTGGTCCGCAGCTCGATACGGTCGCGGCCGACGGGAATGCGGGACGTGCCGCGATCGAAGGATGGATCACGCGCGCGGCGGGCGATGCCTTGTTGCGCCAGAACGGGCTCAGCTACGAGCAGATGCTGCAGGCGGCCAGTCGCCCGGGATTCAAGCCGATCGAATTGACCCAGCGGGCGAGCGGTTCACTGCGCAACGCCATCCGCCGCTCGAACTCACCGAACGTGATCGCGCGTCTGCCCGGCAGCAAACACCCGGACGAGTACGTGTTCTACATGGCTCACTGGGATCATCTCGGCCGGGCCTTTGGGCGCTCTGGTGACACCATTTTCAACGGCGCGCTCGACAATGCCACCGGCACCTCGGGGCTCCTGACCATTGCCAAAGCCTACAGCGAGATGCGGCCGCGGCCCGAGCGTTCGATCGTCTTTCTTGCCGTGACCCTCGAGGAGAGTGGTCTGCTCGGTTCGGCGTATTACGTTGCCAACCCGGTGTATCCGCTCAATCGCACCGTGGCGGCGTTCAACATGGATGCCATTACCTGGGGCGGACCGACCAAGGACGTCACGGTGGTGGGATATGGTGCTTCGGAACTCGAGGACTATCTCGTGAGCGCTCCATTTCAATTTTGCCAAAGTGGGCGTGCCAGCGCTCTACATCAAGCTCGGCGTCGAAGATCGCGAGAAGGGTGCGGAGTGGGCCAAGGCCCGCAACGCCGAGTTCACGTTGAAGGACTACCACAAACCGTCGGATGAGTTTCGGCCTGGTACCGATCTGCGGGGCGGGCTCGAGGACATCAACTTGCTCTACGACATCGGCCGTCGGCTGGCCAACGAGCGGCGTTTCCCGCAGTGGTATCCGCAAAGCGAGTTTAGAGCCGCGAGAGACCGCAGCTTGCAGGATCAGAGTCGCTGACCGACCGCGACGGCTAGGCGTGCTGCGCTTAGCAGCACGAACGGCCCGAGCAAAACGATCCACGCGGCGAGCGAGCCTGCGACGACCTGCTGTGCAAAATCGCCCCAGAGGGCGAACAGCCCGCCGTTGGCATAGGGGCCGAGCAGCGCGCGGCCGGTAACCCAGATCAGCGGCGGCACGGCAAATGCGCCAGCCGCCAGCGACCACAGCAGGATGCGCGCTTCGCGCGCGAGCAGCAGGTTGACGGGCAGGTCCTTGCGGGTCATTTGCGCGCATAATAAGCCATGCAGACGCTTCGGACAGCGGTCATTGGTGCCGGGTACCTCGGTCGATTCCACGCGCAGAAGTACGCGGCTGAGGCCGCGGCGGGGTCGGGTTGTGTGCTGGTCGGTGTGGTCGACCCGCGCTCCGAAGCGCGCGAGGCGCTCGCTCGCGAGCTCGGGACGAGTGCCTATGCCGATCACCGCGAGTTGCTTGGCAAGGTGGATGCGGTCAGCGTGGTCACGACCACACCTGCTCATTACGCGATCAGCCGAGATTTCCTGCAGTCGGGCGCCCACGTACTCGTCGAGAAACCGATCACCGAGACGGTCGCTGAGGCACGCGAGCTCATCGCCGTGGCCGCGGCGGCGGGCCGGGTGCTGCAGGTCGGACATCTGGAGCGTTTCAATCCTGCAGTCGTGGCAGCGGAGCACGCGCTGCAAGGCGCTCGCTTCATCGAATGCCAGCGGCTCGCGCCCTTCAAAGAGCGCGGCACCGACGTGAACGTCGTGCTCGATCTGATGATTCACGACATCGACATCGTGCAAAGCATCGTGGGTCGACCGATCGAATCGATCGATGCCGTCGGTACCTCGGTATTCTCGGGTGCCGTGGACATTGCCAACGCGCGCCTGCGATTCGAAGGCGGCTGTGTGGCCAACGTCACCGCAAGTCGCGTCAGCATGAAGACCGAACGCAAACTCCGCGTGTTTCGTGACGACGCCTATCTGTCGATCGATCTGCAGCAGCGCATTCTCACCACCATCCGCAAGCGTGATGGCGCACTCGAGCCCGGCCAGTTGCCCGTACATATCGACGAGCGCAGTTTCGAGCAGGCCGACGCGCTGCGTGAGGAGATCCGTTCGTTCCTCGGCTGCATCCGTGAAGGACGCGCGCCGGTGGTCAGTGGTGAAGATGGGCTTCGCGCGCTCGAGACAGCCATCCGCATCACCGCGTTGCTGGCCGAGCAGAACGCCAACGGAGGATCCACCACGTGAGCACACCGACGCACTTGCACCGCGCTGCGCGGCCCGTGACGGTCGCCGCCACGCAATTCGCCTGCAGCTGGGATGCGGCAGCGAATCTCCGCAACGCCGAGCGCTTGGTCCGCGAGGCTGCCGGGCAGGGCGCACAGATTATTTTGCTGCAGGAATTGTTCGAGACGCCGTACTTTTGCATCGAGCAGGATGCTCGGCATTTCGCGCTGGCTACGACCCTCGCGGAGAACCCGGCGGTGCGCCGCTTCGCGGAGGTGGCACGCGAGCTCGGAGTCGTGCTGCCGGTGAGTTTTTTTGAGCGCGCGGGACAGGTCTATTTCAACAGCATCGCCATTATCGACGCCGATGGACGCGTGCTCGGCGTGTACCGCAAGTCGCATATTCCGAACGGTCCCGGCTACCAGGAAAAGCATTATTTCAGTCCGGGCGATACGGGCTTCCGTGTCTGGGCGACCCGCTATGGGCGCATCGGTGTCGGCATCTGCTGGGACCAATGGTTTCCGGAGTGCGCGCGCGCCATGGCGCTGATGGGCGCAGAGTTGCTGCTCTACCCGACAGCCATTGGCAGTGAGCCGCCGCCGGCGCCGGACATCGACTCGCGCGAGCATTGGCAACGCACGCAGCAGGGCCATGCCGCGGCCAATGTGATGCCGCTGATCGCCTCGAACCGCTGGGGCGTGGAGCGCTCGTTGCAAAATCCCGAGGGGCTCTACCTGCGCTTTTATGGCTCGTCGTTTATCGCGGATGCCAGTGGCGCAAAGTTGGCCGAGGCGCCGCAGGATGCTGACGCCGTGCTGACCGCAAGCTTCGATCTCGAGGCGCTGGCGCAGCAGCGCGCCAATTGGTACGTGTTTCGCGATCGACGGCCGGAGCTCTATTCGGCGCTCTGCACCTACGATGGAGTGCTGCCGCAGCGGTGAAGCCGATCCCGGTACGAGTACTCACCGGACCGCTCGGTTGCGGCAAGACCACCGCGATCGCCGCCCTGTTCGCGGCCAAGCCGCCTGAAGAAAACTGGGTGGTGCTGCTCAACGAGTTCACCGATGCCGGCATCGATGCGCTCACCGTCGCCTCTGCGGCGCGGGGCGCCTACGACGTGCGTCTGGTGCCGGGCGGCTGCCTGTGCTGCACGGGTGAGGCCGACTTTCGACGTACGCTGCGCGAGCTTATCGACGTGGTGCGGCCCGCGCGAATCCTCGTGGAACCCTCCGGCATTGGTCATCCGACGGGCATCGTCGAGGAGCTGCTGGCCCACGAGTCGGCAGGGCAGCTTCATCTTGAGACCGTGGCGGCGCTGATTGATCCGCAGCGCCTCGCGTTTCTGCGCGATGGCACGGCACAGGAAGAGTTGCGGGCAGCGGTCGATATTGCTGATGTGCTCGTGCTCTCCAAGGCCGATCTCGCCTCGGCAGAGGAGCAGCAGCAGTTCGCGCAATTCGCCGCAGGGGTGTATCCACCCAAACGCATGGCGGTCCCTTGCGTGCGTGGGGAGATTCCGGCGGAGGCGTGGCAGCTGCCATCGAGCCGGCGGTCGTCCGAGCCGCCAACGCGCAGCGTGGCGTCCGACGCTGCGCGAGGTCATGCACCTGCACATGCACACGCGCATGCGCATGACGAGTCTGCGCAGGCTGATTCGCTGACGGGTGTGGTTATGTTGGGTCAGGGCGGAGAGCGCCACGACTTCTTTGCGGTGAGACGCCACGGCGCACGTTGGACGTTCCCGCGGCAGCAGGCGTTTTCGCGCAGCCGACTTCTCTCGGCCCTGGGTTCTGCCCTCGGCGAGTGGGCACCAGAGCTCGGGCGAGCCGAGCGCATCAAGGCGGTGGTTCGAGTGGGCGAAGAGGAGTGGGTGTTGGTGCAACGCGTGGGTGACGCGTTGTCGGTCGAGCCCTCCGCATGGCGTCGTGACAATCGCCTCGAGGTGCTCTGCGCAGCGGATACGTCATGGCAACCGGAGGCCTGGGATCAGCTCTGGCAACGGTGCCTGCGGTGACGGACGTAAATACGGTCGATGCACGGTCGCTGTTGCGACAGTTGTATCGGGTTGCCGTTGACAGTGTCGATGGGGCGCGAGTGCTCGCGCGCTACGCGGCAGTTCGCGAGGGCGAGTGGCGTTTCGAGCGTGGCGGGCGGGCGCTTCATCTGTCGCTGCCGACACCGGCCTCTGGCGGTCGGCTGCGATTGATCGGCCTCGGCAAAGCTGCAGCGGCCCTGATGGAGGGTGCGCTCGCGAGCCTCTCCGCAGTGCACCCGCCCGATGATGCGTTGCTGATCGTACCGGCGGCTGCCGAGGCTCAGGCCAGGCGATTGCCGGGCCGAATCACGGTCTGCATCGGTGATCATCCGCTGCCCGGCGCCGCCAGCGAGGCCGCGGGTCGTGCGCTCATGGAGTTCATCGGTACGCCACGCGCGGTCGATCGCTACCTCGTGATGTTGAGCGGTGGTGCGTCGGCCCTCTGCGCAGTACCCAAGGCGGGGATCAGTCTCGCAGACAAGCAGTTCGCGACGGAGCTGGCCATGCGGGCGGGTCTGCCCATCGAGGAGCTCAATGCGCTGCGTCGCGCGCTCTCGGCGATCAAGGGTGGCGGATTGGCGCGGCGACTCGCGCCGGCGCAGTTCGTGACCGTGGCGATTTCCGATGTTCGCGGTGACGACCCAACCGTGATCGGTTCGGCGCCGACGGTGGAGTGTGCGCATGACCCAATTCGAGTTGTGCAACGCTTGCAGGCACGCGGCGTGTGGGAACGTCTGCCGCCCGCCGTTCAGCTCATCCTGCAGCAGCAGACGACTGCACCGGCCGCGGCGCAACTGTCCCGCTACGCAGTGATTGCTTCGCTCGATGACGCCCTGGAGGCGGTGCGTGTCGAGGCGCAGCGGCGCGCCATCACGGTGCACTCGCTCGGCCGCACGCTCTACGATTCAACCACGGTGCACGCGGCCGAGTGGCGGCAGCGGTTGCTGGCATGGCGGCAGACGCCCGAATCGGACCGGACTGTCGGTTCAGCATCTCGAGCGACATTGTGGCTGGCCGGCGGCG
Source organism: Gammaproteobacteria bacterium (assembly GCA_010029775.1). GTDB lineage: Bacteria > Pseudomonadota > Gammaproteobacteria > Steroidobacterales > Steroidobacteraceae > UBA964. The sequence goes on along the minus strand of RGWK01000048.1, from coordinate 4,450 downwards.
AACCTGTCGTGACGCTGCGTGGGCACGGCCGTGGGGGTCGCGCCCAACACCTCGCCTTGCAGGTGGCCGAGGGCATCGCAGGCCTGTCGTCGGTTTGCGTGCTGGCGGCCGGCACGGATGGGCGCGATGGACCAACCGATGCGGCAGGTGGGTTCGCCGATGGCGAAACCTGGGCGCGGATTCGCGCGGCGGGGGCTGATCCGGCAGCGCTGCTGGCGAATGACGATTCGCACACGGCGCTAGCGCTGGCCGGCGATCTGTTCCGCACCGAGGCCACGGCAACGAATGTCGCCGATCTTGTGATGGCGATTGCAGGCTACCGGTAGAATGGGATCATGACTTCAATAGCCATTATCGGCGGCACCGGTGCACTCGGCGCTGCCATCGCGCGTCGGCTCGCCAAAGCGGGCGAGTCGGTCATCCTCGGTTCCCGAGACCCGGCGAAGGCGGCGGCTGCGGCGGCCGCCTTGCAGGCGGAGACAGGCCGTCCCGTGCAGGGGCGCGGGAATGCCGAGGCTGCAGCGGCAGCCTCGCTCGTCATCGTCACCGTGCCTTTCGTCTCGCAAGAGAGCACGCTGACGGAGATCGCGCCGGCGTGTCGCGGCAAGATCGTGGTCGATACGACGGTGCCGTTGATGCCGCCGAAGGTCATGCGCGTGCAGCTGCCGGCCGAGGGCAGCGCAGCGGTGCGTGCGCAGCGGCTGCTCGGTGAGGGCGTTACCGTGGTGTCCGCGTTTCACAACGTGGCTGCTCACAAGCTCGCCACCGATGCGTCGGTCGAATGCGATGTGCTCGTGTTCGGCGATGAACGAGCCGCCCGCGAGCAGGTGCTGCGGCTTGTGGCCCAATGCGGTTTGCGCGGGCTGCACGGCGGCGCGCTCGTGAACTCCGCCGCAGCCGAGGCACTCACGTCGGTGTTGATCTTTGTCAACAAGACCTACTCGGTCGATGGCGCCGGGCTGCGCATCACCGGATCACTGACCCCGCCTGCGGCCGGCTGAATGCCCGCGGCGGTCGCGTTTCGCGCGCTGCCGGGCCTGCCCGAGGTCGAGCCCGGTGCCGACCTGCCGCGCCTGATCCGCGAGGCCTTGCAGGCCGCGGCCCTCGAGTTGCAGCCGCGCGATGTGCTTGTAGTCGCGCAGAAAATCGTCTCCAAGGCCGAGGGGCGGCAACGCCGACTCGCGGAGGTCAGCCCTTCTTCCGCGGCTATCGAACTGGCAGCGACCGTGCGCAAGGATCCGCGCTTCGTCGAACTGGTCCTCGAAGAGTCCTCGGCCGTCGTACGTGCCGTACCAGACATCCTGATCACCCGGCATCGCAGCGGGTTTGTCATGGCGAACGCCGGTATCGATCGATCCAATCTGCCGAACGCCGAGGATACGGTGCTGTTGTTGCCGCTCGATTGCGATGCCTCAGCGCAGGCGTTGCGGGCAGCCTTTGCGCCGCTCGAGATCGGCGTGATCATCAGCGACAGCTTCGGTCGCCCGTGGCGGCAGGGCACGGTCAACGTCGCCCTGGGTGTCGCGGGCTTTCCGGCCATGCTCGATCGTCGCGGTACGACCGATCGACACGGGCGGGTGATGCAGACGACGCACATTGCACTGGCCGACGCCGTCGCCGCCGGAGCCGGCCTCGTGATGGGTGAGACGATCGAGGGCACCCCTGTGGTGCACGTTCGCGGGCTGGACTTTTCGGCGCCGCTGGCCGATGGTCAGAGCCTCGTTCGGGCAGTGTCGGAGGATCTGTTTCGTTGACTCCCGCAAGCACAGTGCTAGCGATCTCGGGTGGCGTGGGTGGCGCCAAGCTCGCGCTCGGGCTCGAGCGTGTGTTGCCTGCCGGTGAACTTGCGGTGCTCGTCAACACCGGCGATGACTTTACGCACCTCGGGCTGCGCATCTGCCCTGATCTCGACACGCTGCTGTACACACTCGGCGGAGTCGTGCACGCGGGGCAGGGCTGGGGCCGCGCCGAGGAGACATTTGGTTTCATGGACGAGTTGCGTCGTCAGGGCGGTCCCGACTGGTTCCTGCTCGGGGACCGTGATCTCGTGTTGCACGTTGAGCGCACGCGGCGCCTCGCGGCCGGCGAGCGACTGACCGCAATCACGGCAGAGTTCGCGCAGCGTTTCGGCGTGCGCAGCCGTTTGTTGCCGATGAGTGATTCGCCGCTGGCGACGCTGCTCGACACCGATGCCGGGGAACTCGAGTTCCAGCATTATTTCGTTCGTCTGCGCTGCACGCCGTCGGTGCGCGCGCTGCGCTTCGCCGGTGCCGCCCAAGCGCGGCCTACCGAGGAGTTGCTGAACGTGCTGCACTCGAAGGCGCTGCAGGCGGTGATCCTGTGCCCCTCGAATCCCTACCTCAGCATCGATCCGATCCTCGCGGTGCCCGGACTTCGCGCCGCCTTGCGAGCAGCGCAGGTGCCGATCATCGCCGTCTCGCCGTTGATTGGCGGCCGCGCGGTCAAAGGCCCCACGGCGAAGATCATGCAGGAGCTTGGCGTCGAAGCCTCTCCCGCAAGCATCGCGGCACACTATGCGGGGCTCATCGACGGGCTGGTGATCGATCAGTCTGATGCAGTTCACGCGGATGCCCTCTCGGTGCCGGTGGTGTGCACCGACACGCTGATGAGCACGCTGGCCGATCGCGAGCGCGTCGCCTCCGTCGCGCTCGAGTTGGCGGCGACGCTGCGCGCTGCGCCCGCGATCCGGAGTCGCGCGTGATCGTCGCCGTTGTTCCCGTGCGCATCCGTGGCGAGGGTAAATCGCGCCTCGCAGGCGTGCTCTCACCTCAGCGCAGGGCGGCACTTGTGCACTCCATGCTAAGTCGTGTGCTGGCTGCACTCAGTGCGGCACGGCGCGTTGCGCGTATCGTCGTCGTGACTCCCGATGAGCAGCTGTCGCTGCCCGCGGGTATCGATGTTCTGCACGATCATGGCACGGGGCTCAACGACGCCGTGCGCCTCGCGCAGACGCAGCTTGCCGCCGAGGGTGCCTCGGCCATGCTGGTCGTTGCCGCCGATGCGCCGCAGGTGACGGCCGAAGAAATCGACCGGCTGATCGACCGCGCGCTCGAGGTCGAGGTGGCCGTGGTACCGGATCGGCGAGGCGAGGGCACCAACGCGCTGTGGCTGCAACTGCCAACTCGTCTGATGCCGCAATACGGATCCGGCAGCGCAGCAGCGCACGTGGATGCGGCGCAGCGTCTCGGGTTGCAAGTCGCGCGCATCGAGGTGCCGGGACTGTCACACGATGTCGATGTGCCGACAGACCTCGGCGCCGAGTCCATGCCCATCGAAGTGGCCCGTCTCCTTGCCGACGAGGACGATCTGCCCGCCTTGCTCGCCCGCGCCGCGGAGCTCACGGTCGAGGGTTTTGGTTTGCGGGTCGGCTATTCGCGGAAGGTCTTTATTCCGCTCACTCATTTGTGCCGCGATGTCTGTCACTACTGCACGTTCGCAGCGCCGCCGGCCCGAGGCGCACGCGCCTATCTCGAGATGGAGGAGGTGCTGCGCATCGCTCGGGCGGGTGCGAGTGCCGGATGCGATGAGGCGCTGTTTACACTCGGTGACAAGCCGGAGTTGCGGTATCGCTCCGCGCGCGAGGCGCTCGAGCGACAGGGCTATGCCAGTACCCTCGAGTATCTGCGTGATGCGGCCCAGCGGGTGTTCACGGAAACGGGTTTGCTGCCGCATCTGAATCCCGGAGTGATGAATCGCGCGGAGCTCGCACTGTTGCGGCCCGTGGCCGCCTCGATGGGAATCATGCTGGAGACGGTTTCCGAGCGGCTGAGCGAGAAGGGCGGTCCGCACCATCGTTCGCCCGACAAGTGGCCCGCAGCCCGTCTGCAGACGATCGCCGATGCGGGCGAGTTGCAGATTCCCTTCACCACCGGTTTGCTGATCGGCATCGGCGAAACCCGGCTCGAACGGATCGACACGCTGCTGGCGATCCGTGCGCTGCACGAGCGATACGGTCACATTCAGGAAGTCATCGTGCAGAATTTCCGCGCCAAGCCGGGTACGCGCATGGCGGAGCATCCCGAGCCCTCGCTCGAGGAGTTGCAATGGACGATCGCGGTGGCTCGACTGATCTTTGGTCCGCGGATGTCGATTCAGGCGCCGCCGAATCTGAGTGCCGGCTCACTGCCTGCGCTGATCGCCGCCGGGGTCAATGATTGGGGCGGCGTGTCGCCGGTGACGCCGGATCATGTCAACCCGGAAGCGCCCTGGCCGCACCTTTCGGCACTGGCCGAGCAGACGGCGTCGGCCGGGCGCTGGCTCGTGCAGCGTCTGCCCATCGTGCCCTCGTTTGCGCGAGACCTGGGTCGATGGCTTGATCCGGCGCTGCGCACAGCCGTGCTGCGACGCTGCGACAGCGAAGGGTATGCCGCCGAGCGCGAATGGCACGCGGGCGCGGGTGACGCGCCGCTCGAACGCTATGTGACTCTGG
>RGWK01000470.1 GCA_010029775.1 Gammaproteobacteria bacterium | reverse complement strand
ATGGCTGGGGCGTGGTTCGCGACGGAGAAGTGAAGATGGTTGCGCTTAGTCACTCTCGCGCCTCCGCTGACCGTTCGGCAAGCCAATTCGGCGGCACAGTCGTCCCCCTCTTCCGCTCCCCGCCGCCGACGCGCGGGTGGCTGACGGCCCGTGAAAGAAAGACGCTGATTGACGCGGCCGTGTTTCTCTCGGGCAACGGCGAGCGTGGAATGTCGGAAGCCATCGAGTGGATCCTCGCCCGCAACGCGCCGCCGAAGGTGAAGTTGCCAGCGGCCGTGTACCTAGAGCATGAGTGGATCGCCGCCCTTGCCGCCGCGGGCGTGGAGGTGGAGGAGTGACGCGTCCCTGGAAGTACGACATGCCCACACGCGAGGCATTCGCCAGGATGTACTACGACCGCTCAATGACGGTCGAGGACATTGCCAGGTTCTACGGCGTTTCCGTCACGCTGGTCTGTTCGTGGGCCCAGCGGTTCGGCCTGATCCCGCGATCCAAGAACGCTGGCAAGCCGATGCCGAAGGCCGCGCCACTGCGGCTGGCCGCTCGCGACAACCACTGCCGCGACCTGGGCGACGGCCCCGGCAAGGGCGACCCGACCCCGCTCGAGATCGCTGAGCGGGCCAAGGCACTGCGGCTGGCCCACCTGCGGCAACGCCAGGCCTCTGAGACTTGACGCATGCGGCATCCTCGGCCGCATGATCGCCGAGGTGCTGCTGTTGAACGAGCTGGACGCCGAGCTGGCGCGGTACTGCGCCGCCAACCTGTGTCGTCCCGGCAGTGAGATGCAGGGCGAGTTCCGGCGACACCGCACTGTTACGCCCGTCTCTATCGCCTACGACGGTGACAACGCCCAGCCTGTGGGGTGGGTGGCCACGCACTTCTGGCGTGGTCTGCAGACCATCGAGGGGTTCACGCACCCTGACTACCGGCGGCGCGGCATCGCTCGCATCGGCGTACAGCTGCTGCTCGCGTGCTACCACCTGGACAAAGCCAAGGCAGTGTCGGTGTTCGCTCCCGAGTGCGTGGAGCTGGCGTACTCGTGCGGCTGGACCGACGTGCGATTCTGGCAGCGGTTCGGTCCTTCGGAATGGCGAGAGGTGCGTGCGTGATCGAGTTCACCGTGCCAGGCGAGCCAGTGCCGCAGCCGCGCCCGCGCGTCTCGACCGTCGGCGGGTTCGCCCGTGCCTACGTGCCGAAGGCACACCCAGTACACGCCTACCGGCAGGCGATTGCGTTGGCGGCACGGGCCGCGGGACTCGCAGGCCTCTCGGCCAGCGACGTTCCGCTGCACGTCTCGATCTATGCGACGTTCGCCAGACCGGTGTCTCACCTGGATTCCAAGGGAAGGCAGAAGGCGACGGCCAAGAAACTGCCACGTCCCGACTGTGACAACATCGCCAAGGCGGTGCTGGACTCGCTCCAGGAATTCTTCGACGACTC
>RGWK01000469.1 GCA_010029775.1 Gammaproteobacteria bacterium | reverse complement strand
ACGACGGCGCCGGGCAGCCCCGCGCGAATGAGTTCAGCGACCTTCTCTGGATGCATGGCGGTATGATGCCATTCCATGAAGATTCCTGCCCAAGGGACTGCCCAGGCTGCCCGGGCCGGCGATGCCGACCCGGCGCGCCTCGTTGCGGCCGGCCGACGGGCACTCGGCACCGAAATTCGCGGCCTGATCGCACTTGAGAGCCGCATCGATGAGGCGTTCGCGAAAGCCTGCGCGCTGTGCCTTGGCTGCGCGGGGCGCATCGTGGTCACCGGCATGGGCAAGTCCGGACATATCGGCGGCAAAATCGCTGCCACGCTAGCGAGCACCGGGAGCCCGGCGTTCTTCCTGCACCCGGCCGAAGCCAGCCACGGCGACATCGGCATGATCACACGCGACGATGTGGTGCTGGCGCTGTCGAACTCGGGCGAAACGCCGGAGATCCTCGCCCTGCTCACACCCATCGCCCGGCTCGGCGTGCCCGTGATTGCCTTGACGGGCAATGCGGCCTCGACGCTCGCGCGGGCCGCTGCCGTACACCTTGATGTCAGCGTTACCGAGGAGGCTTGCCCTCTGAATCTCGCGCCCACGGCCAGCACCACAGCCACGCTCGCCATGGGCGATGCACTCGCCGTTGCTCTGCTTGAAGCCCGCGGGTTCACGGCCGAGGATTTCGCGCGCTCGCATCCGGGCGGCAGTCTCGGCCGGCGCTTGCTGCTGCGGGTCGAAGATGTGATGCGTCGCGGCGATGAGGTCCCGCGCGTCACAGCCGACACGTCCATGGCAGAGGGCCTGCTCGAAATGTCGCGTAAGGGTCTCGGCATGACCGTCATCGTCGATGCCGCCGGGCGTCCCGCGGGCGTTTACACGGACGGTGACTTGCGTCGCTCGCTCGACCGGCGTGTCGATATACACAGCGCTCGAATGGGCGAGGTGATGACCCATCCGTGCAAGAGCGTCGCAAGCCAGGCGCTCGCGGTGGAAGCGGTGCGCCTAATGGAGCAGCACCGCATTACGGCGCTGCCGGTCGTCGATACCGGTGGCGTGCTCGTCGGGGCGCTCAACGTGCACGATCTGCTCAGACAGGGCGTGATGTGACATGCGTCCGTCTGTGCTGATACTCGCCATGTTGGGGCTTGGCGGATGTTCGTCCGATCTGCGCTCCACCGACGATTCCGCCCGCGAGAGCAGGATACCCGCCGAAGCACAGCGCATCCTGCTCGATGGCGACGTGCAGCTCGATGGTCAACCCGCGGGCACCCTGGCTCCGCTCCGCATACGCACGGAACAACTGAACTACGACCTTGCCACCTCAAGGGCTATCGCCCCCGGCGCGGTGTCGATCGTGCTGCAAGATCACCAGCTCGAGGGCACGGGACTCGAGGCCGACCTTAAAACTTACCGGGCGCGAATTCGCGCGGACGTGCATGGCCGCTTCACACCGTAAAGCGCTCTGCCTG
>RGWK01000468.1 GCA_010029775.1 Gammaproteobacteria bacterium | reverse complement strand
GCCGAATGCGAAGGCTACACGGTGGCGGAGGGGCGCCTGTCGCAACGCTGGCCGCTGGCGCGTCCGCTCGATGGCTTCGGCACCCATCCGATCCAGGCCGATTCCTGGTTGACCAACATGGTTGATATTTCCGCGGGACCAAGTCGCGGCGAGTACGACAATCTGCTGATGTGTTCGCTCGATCATCGTGGCGCGAGCGGCCCGATGCTGATGAAATTTCCAAACCCCGTGAAACTGGCCTTCATCGGCCGCGAGCGCATCACGGTGACCGCCGGCACATTCGACGCGTTGCATTACCGCTTTGCCGAAACGACCGATGACGGCTCGGGCGACACCTGCAATGAGCCCGGGAAGCACCCGCCTTACGATCTGTGGTGTACGGATGACGGCGATAGGGTTTGTCTGCTCGCCTACGTCACCGGCTACATGATGACGCGCTACGAGTTGGTCGAGTACGAATGCCACGGGCCGCACGATTAATCGTCAGGCTCGCTTTCTGGGCGGGCCTGATCGGGCTATCGCTTGGCTTCGCAGCAAATGCTGAGGCGACCTCCGTCGTGCGGCGGAGCTCGACGGGCGAATTGCAGACCCTCGACCCGCAAACTTGGACCTACGGTCAGGACGGCAATATCGCGCAGGATCTATTCCAGGGCCTGACCACCCTCGATCCTGCCGCGAACACGATTCCGGGTCAGGCGAAGTCCTGGACGGTGTCGCCCGATGGCAAGCGCTACACCTTCACCTTGCGTGACAATCTGCGCTGGTCGGACGGTCGCCCGCTCACCAGCGAAGACTTTCTGTGGTCGTTCAGGCGATTGTTCGATCCCAAGACCGCGGCGCCTGCCGTGTCCTTGCTGTATGTCATTCGCAACGGGCGAGCGGTGAACACCGGGGCCTTGCCAGTCACGGCGCTCGGTGTGAGTGCACCGAACCGCGGCACCGTCATTGTCGATCTGGAACACCCGGCACCGTACCTCGCCGATCTGCTGGTACATCGCGCGTTCCCCGTGCCGCGACACGTGATCGAGAAGCATGGCAAGCAATGGACGCGTCCCGAAAATATCGTCTCCAACGGAGCGTTCGTCTTCGGCGAGTGGCGCCCGGGCAGTCACGTTCGGCTTGATCGCAACCCGCGCTTCCATGATGCCGCGAGCGTACGCCTCGATTCGATTTACCACGTACCCATCGAGGATCCGAAGACTGCGCTGACGCGCTATCGGGCCGGTGAGCTCGATGTGCTGGTCACATTGCCCTCGGAGCAGTTGACCGAGCTCAAGGCCAATTACGGATCACAACTGCGCCTTGTGCGCCAGATCGGTCTCGAGTATCTCGCCTTCAACACGCGTCGCGGTGCAACGGCCGACGTTCGCGTTCGACGCGCGCTGTCCATGGCCATCGATAGAGAGATGCTTGTGCAACGGGTGACGCGGGCCGGCGAGCCCCCCGCGTACTGCGTCGT
>RGWK01000467.1 GCA_010029775.1 Gammaproteobacteria bacterium | reverse complement strand
CAGCAGCGGCGTCCGCCGTCACCACCATGATGGCCCGCACCATTGCGACGCAGCCGACGTCCATGCACGCCATCATCTCCTCGGCGTGAGCCCTGCGCATCTCGTCCGTCCACGACGTGTATCTGCGCACGTACTGCTCCACCAGGTGGTAGTCGACGTCGGTGCCGTTGCGCGTCAGAAACCCCGCCAGCAGGGCCAAGTACATCCTGGGTCTCGTGGCTGGCTGGGGCGCGCACGAGTGCGAAGTGCTGTCCAACGCCGTGTCGGGCACCATTGCTGACACGGCGTTGCAGAGCTGCCTGCCCGGCGCTGCTTTTGGTACTGTTGGCAGATCGTGCGGGGGCCCAGATCGCGCGGGGGACCAGATCGCGCGGCCGGCGCTTTTTACCGACACGCGTCGAAGCGGAAAAGGTAGTAATACGCGATGTACAGAGGGCCAAAGAGGAATGCCAAGACAGCAAACGCGATCTTGAGGATCACGGGGTGGTCGAACTTCGTGTTGCACTGCCAGCTGAGGTACACGGCCACGATGGCGAAGAGCGTGCTGGTGATGGTGCTGAGCGCTTTGAGCCAGACGGGTTCGGGCTCCGAGTAGGTTTCCTTTTGACGGAAGAGGGCTACGGCCGGGACCAAGTTCATGGGGAACGAGTTCATGAGTCATTTTGAAATAGAAAAAAAATCACTTTAGGCGGCCGGCGCGCAGGTGTTGCAGCAGTTGCGCATACTCGGGATCGACGTACCTGCTGGTGTCATTGTTCTCTACGAGCCAGTTGTCAGCACCGTAGTTGCCGATGTTCTCGTCGTTGCTGATGTTGTTGTTTGCGGCGACGTACCTGTCACCGAGCACGCGTCGCTTCACCCCGTTGCGATTCACAGAGGGTTTGCGGCTTTTAGCCAGGCCGACTCGCTTCGTTTTTTTCTTTCCGAGCAGGCGGAAGCCGTGAGGCCTCGCAACCTGGGCGCTGTACCGCATGGGAATGGGTGCGTTGTTGTCGTTCGATACGACGGGGGCCAGACCCCACACGTCGGGTTTACGCGCAGGCGTTGCCGGCTTTACCGGGGTCATCGGGGTATTTCTGGCCCACAACTTCTGCTTCGGGGCCGGCTGTTTGCGAGGCTTGGTTCGTGGCATGGGCGCGAACGCGCTGGGCGGCATGGCCGTGGGCACGTTCAGGCGCTCGGGCACGATGCGTTTCCGTTGAGGAACATCAATGCGTTCGGGCACGATGCGTTTCCGTGCCGAGCCGCTGCTGGCGGAGCCGCTGCTGGCCTGGAGCCGCTTTTTCTGGAGCGGCTTTGGGGGCAACGGGATCAAACCGCTGGCCTTCAAGCCACCGCCGCTGGCCTTCGAGCTGGCCTTCAGCCGCTTCTCCTGGTCCCGAACGGCCCGCTTGTTGCTCTGCGACGTCGCGCCCGCGTCGGCGATGCGCCGCATGCGATCCCGCGTCACCGCCAGCAGCTTGAGGCCC
>RGWK01000466.1 GCA_010029775.1 Gammaproteobacteria bacterium | reverse complement strand
CAGGACATCGTGGTAGCGCCGCAGAGCAATGTCAGCGCCACCATCGCGCGCGGCAGTCTCTCGCGGCTGCGCACCGCCACGCGCCTCGATGAACCACTGATCGCACCGCTGAAGGCGGGTCAGCGTGTCGGCGAAATGCAGATCCTCGACGGCAAGACGGTGATTCGTCGGGTGCCCCTGGTAGTCACCACCGAGGCGCCAATGGGTGGCGTCTGGCCAAGACTTCGCGACACCGTCGCGCTCTGGTTCCGGTAATCGCCATGGCCGAACCGCTGCCCATCTGTCATCTCAACGGCGAATGGCCTGCCTTGCGCGAGGCGCGCATCTCGCCGCTGGATCGCAGTTTCCTGTTCGGCGATGGCGTCTACGAGGTCGTGCCCGTCTTCGAGGGCAGACCGTTCCGCTTCGCCGAACATTTCGATCGACTCTCGCGCAGCCTCGCGGCGCTGCGTATTCGCGACCCGCACACTCGGGATGACTGGCGAGCACTCGTACGCGAGCTGATGCAGCGCAATGGCGGCGGCGACATGTACGTCTACGTGCAGGTCTCACGCGGCGCCGAATACGGGCGCAACCACGCACCCTTTCCCGACGTACCACCGACTGTGTTCGCCTTTTGCGCGCCGCTGCCCAAACCCTCGGCCGCGCAGCTGCAGGAGGGCTTGCAGTGCGTGACCGCACCCGACATCCGCTGGGCGCGCTGCGACATCAAGTCTGTCGCTTTGCTCGGCAACGTCATGCAACGCCAGTTGAGCGCAGAGATCGGCGCCCACGAGACCATTCTGATCAAGGATGGAAAGATGATGGAGGCGAGCGCCTCACGACCCGTCAGTGAAGCCGAACTGCGTTCGGCTGAGGAGGTCTGGTTGGCCTCGGCGACGCGTAACGTGTCAGCCGTGACCCGAATCGACGGCGCCCCCGTGGGCGATGGCCGACCCGGGCCGGTGTGGCACAAGATGTGGACCGCTTTTCAGCAGTTGCAGGCTGACCTTCGGGACCAACCCTGGTGACAGCCGCGGGCGCCAACGGCGAAAGCCCGCTGCGCTTTCCCACCGATTACCCCATCAAGGTTGTCGGGCGCAGCGAGCGCAGCTTTCGCGCGCGGATCGATGCCGTGGTGCTGCAGCACTGCCCGGATCTGGCCGCCGAGCGCATTGCCGAGCGCGCGAGCGGTGCCGGCAACTTCATCTCGATCACCTACACCATCGTGGCCGAGAGTCGCGAACATGTCACCGCGCTCGTCGGCGCGCTGGTTGCGACCGAAGGCGTGATGATGGTGATCTAGCGACCGATCAGCGAAAGGAACTCGCGCCGGGTATCCGCGTTGGTCTTGATCGAACCGCGCAGCGCCGAAGTGACCGTGGCAGTGCCGGTGTGGCGCACGCCTCGCGACTCCATGCACATGTGCCGGCACTCGATGACCACAGCCACGCCCAGCGCTTGCAAATTACTGTGCAGGGCATCGGCGA
>RGWK01000465.1 GCA_010029775.1 Gammaproteobacteria bacterium | reverse complement strand
GACGGCGCAAAGAGGGTCTTCGGCCACGAAGACGGGCAGACCGGTGGCTTCGGAGATGGCACGGTCGATCTTGCGGATGAGCGAGCCGCCGCCGGCGAGGACGATGCCGCGGTCGACGAGGTCGGAGGAAAGTTCAGGCGGGATGCGCTCCAGCGAGCCCTTCACGGCCTCGATGATCTGGTTGATGTTGTCGGCCATCGCTTCGCGGACCTCCTGGGAGGTGAGGTGGAGCTGGCGGGGCAGGCCGGTGACGTTGTCGCGCCCCTTGACCTCGAAGGTCAGTTCCTGCTCGAGGGCGTAGGCGGAGCCGATCTTGATCTTGATCTCTTCCGCGGTGCGTTCGCCGATGATCAGGTTGTACGAGTTGCGGATGTACTTGATGATCGACGAATCGAACTCATCGCCGCCGACGCGGATGGAGCGGGCGTGCACGATGCCGCCGAGGGAGAGGACGGCGACCTCGGTGGTGCCGCCGCCGATGTCGACGATCATGCTGGCGGTGGGCTCGATGATGGGCAGGCCCGCGCCGATGCCGGCGGCCATGGGCTCCTCGATCAGGAACACCTTGCGCGCGCCGGCCTGCGCGGCGCTGTCGAGCACCGCGCGCTGCTCGACGGCGGTGATGCCGCTCGGCACCGCGATCACGACCTGCGGCCCCCAGAGGCGGCCACGGCCGTTGACCTTGCGGATGAAGTAGCTCAGCATCGCGCCCGTCATCTCGAAGTCGCTGATCACGCCGTCCTTCATCGGACGGATGGCGGCGATGTTGCCCGGCGTCTTGCCGAGCATCTCCTTGGCGCGCACCCCGACGGCCTCGCCGTTGTCGAGCACCTTGTTGGTGCCCTTGCGCACGGCGACCACGCTGGGCTCGTTGAGCACGATGCCCTCGCCCCGCACGCACACGAGCGTGTTGCAGGTGCCGAGGTCGATGCCCATGTCCACGCTGAACCAGCTCAGCAGCGAATCGAGCATGTCGGGTGCCTTCCCAGGGTGAGCTCCGGTGCCGCCGGATCGGTTCCGTCCGATGCGGGACGGCGCGCGCAGGTCACTTCTTCGGGGGCGTCAGGACTTCGAACGGACCGCCCTGACGATTGTCCACCGTGGTCTGGTCCTGATTCTTCAGGGCCACCCACACGCTGCCGGCCACCAGCAGCAGGGCCGCCGCCACCAGCAGCGACGTGTAGACGTTGGGCTGGGGTCGTCGCTGAGGAACGATCGGAAGATCGGCCATGGCCGTCACTCGCCCTTCCGGCTCATCACGCGCATGCCGCGCGCAACCTCGCCGCGAGCCGCCGCGTCCTCCAGCTCGACCACGCCCACCGAGCGGTTCACGTCCACGGTGGTGATGCGGAGGCTGCCGATGAACTTGCCACCGTCCGCGATGGTCATGCTCCAGCCGGGCTGCACGCCGTCACGGCTGCCGGCGTTGATCTCCGCGAGCGTTCCCGAGGCTCCGCGACGCACATCCA
>RGWK01000464.1 GCA_010029775.1 Gammaproteobacteria bacterium | reverse complement strand
GATGCATTAAACCACGCGTCACCAGTTTGTGCAGTTGGAGGAAATGCATCAACTGTAAGAATTTCACCAGTCTCACCAGTAGCGCCTGTTGAGCCAGTAACTCCTGTTACACCAGTCTGTCCAACAGCACCAGTGTTACCAACTTCTCCAGTAGCGCCTGTAATACCTTGCGCACCCGTAACGCCTGTATTTCCAGTTTGACCAACTGCACCTGTGTTACCTGTTACACCAGTTTGACCGATTGCACCAGTAGCACCAGTGATGCCAGTGTCTCCTACTACTCCTGTAGGTCCGGTGGAACCAGTTTGTCCAGTTGCTCCCACATCGCCTTGAGCTCCAGTTTGTCCAACTGCTCCCGTTGCTCCTGTACTTCCTGCAATACCTGTAGATCCAGTATTTCCTTGTGCACCTGTTACTCCTGTTATACCTGTTTGTCCGACTGCTCCTGTATTTCCAACCGCGCCTGTGCTACCTGTTACACCGGTAGCTCCGGTTGCACCTGTAGCTCCAGTTGCGCCTGCGCCTGTAACGCCTGTTAAACCAGTTGCGCCAGTATTACCTTGTGCGCCAGTATTTCCAGTGTTACCTGTTAAACCTCTTGGACCTGTTACACCAGTGTCTCCTTGAACTCCTTGAATACCAGTGGAACCAGTATTTCCAGTGTTACCAGTAAATCCGCGTAGTCCTTGCGCTCCTGTTGCGCCAGTCTCACCATAACTGCCTTGTGCACCGGTGTTACCTTGTGCGCCAGTGTTACCAGTAAAACCACGAGCGCCAGTTACACCAGTATTGCCAGTTGCGCCAACGTTTCCTTGAATACCTTGCTCGCCTGTGGCGCCGGTGTTGCCTTGTGAGCCAGTGCTGCCTGTTGCTCCAACTGCACCTGTAGATCCAGTGTTGCCAGCTGCACCAGTACTGCCAGTTGCGCCTGTTGCTCCGGTGGGAGCGCCAGCGGGACCAGTAGGACCTTGAACACCAGTTGCGCCCGTTACACCAGTAGGACCAACTCCTCCTTGTGGACCTTGAAGGTTTGATATGACAACCTCAACGTCACTTGTGACTGTCTCGACTGTGATAAGTGGCTCGGCAACAACAACGACAGAGACTGGAGACGTGTTAGTCTCGACGATAATGTCTGAGTCAGTTAACGCCGTGACAGTTGTTTCACTAAGAGAGATCTCAACCGTAGTTTCAGGAGCCTCGTCTATGGAGACAGTTGTAGCAGGATCAGTTACATAAACTATACTTGTAGGATCTGTCAATATGTCACCTCGTCATATACGGTGAATGATCCTTTAAGAAGACGTGTTACTGTTCCGTTTGAAGCCTCAAGCTCGAGGTCGTAGACGTACTTGCCTGCGACGATGTTATCCATTGTTGTCGCCGCGATTGTTACAACTATTGTTCCAGCGGATCCGCCTAATGTTATCCCTCCTCCCGCGGCGGACGTAAGAGAAAGAATTTGATTTA
>RGWK01000463.1 GCA_010029775.1 Gammaproteobacteria bacterium | reverse complement strand
AGTCAAGTCATAGTTGCGAACATTGCCGGTTTGCTGGGAACCGTCTGTGCCACTTGGGCTCGGCGAGCGTTCAGCAGCTAACGGCGATGCGCCACCGCTCCCGCCAGCATCAGCAGACGCTGCCGGTGCCGAGACTCCGACACCGTCGCCGCGTAGGTCGGATAACCCCGCTGGGGCGCCAGGCTCGATCGAAACAGGGTTGACGCCTCCACCATGATTGAACGGTAACAAGGGAGGCAAGATGTTAGGCGGGGTTTCCGGTACGGCTGGGGTATTGGGCACAATCGTAAATGGCGCATTGATCAAAGTGACACGGTAATTGGGATTACTCGATGTCAGATTGGACTGATAGGCGCCAACACCGGACTGAGAGACCAGACCAGAGATTGCGAGGCCGGTCAGGCTGTTTCCGCCCTCCAGATAGCCAGAGACTGTTGCCGACTGCGTTTGAAGCAAGCCGTTGAACACCTTGGTCTCCGCGATGGCAGTCACCGTAGCCGGCGCGGGAGTGATGGTGGCCGTTGTGGTGAGCGAGCCGACTCCGCCTAGAGAGTAGTTGGCGAGTGTCGTCGGATCTCCGGCAAGCGCGACGCCAGTGAAAGTCACCGTCTTGCCTGGCCCCGCGTTCTTGTTGTCAAAAGCGGCCGATGTGGCCGAGGCCGTGAGCGCATCAGTGCCCAACAGATCGCGTACTGCAATGACGCCTGTTGCGAGGGTGTTGGTATCGTAGACTTTGTTGTTTGCGGTTGCGACCATCCGTGGACCGGATGTGTTCGGATCAACGGAAAGCTGATAGGGAGTGATAGTCATCGTGCCATGGCTAAAGCTCACGTCGTAATTAGCCAGCAGCGTGCTCGGTCCAGCGACGGCGGTCAGATTGTCGGTATAGCTTCCGACATTCTTCCCGCTGCTCGTGCCAGACACGACAAGCGATTCACCTGCAATCATTCCGGAGACCGTCGCGGCCGCGTTGAGCGTGATGATGTTGCCGTTGATGGCGGTGATGTACGAATTCGCCGCGATGCCCGTGCCCGTCACGAGACGGCCGACCGCCAGGCCGGCGGTGCTGGCGACCGTGATGTTGGTCGAGGCGGTCGAGATGGCGGTCGTGGTCAGCGAGGCCGGCGCGGCGACGTTGGCGAAATCGAGGGCGAAGGTGCCGCCGTTGAGCGTGAGGGCGCCGGTGAAGAGGCTGTCGCTGGAGGAGTTGATCGTGAAGACGCCCGCGCCGAGCTTGGTCAGCGCGAGGTTGGCGGCGGTGGCGGCGTTGAAGACGCCCGAGAACGTCGTGCTCGTGTCGTCACGGCCGAACGTCAGCGTGGTGGCGGTGCCGCCGGAATTGGTGACCGTGCCGGCGCCGGCGAGGGAACCGACGGTCTGGCCCAGGTTGTTGATGTCGAGCGTGGCGCCCGCGGCGATGGTCACCGCGCTGCGCTGCGGGATCACGCTGCCGATACCGGCCTGGAGCTT
>RGWK01000462.1 GCA_010029775.1 Gammaproteobacteria bacterium | reverse complement strand
CTCGCCGTGCAGAACAGCGGTCTGTACTCACCTATGGCTTGGGTGATCATCGGCGGTCTGATCACCTCGACGTTGCTCGCCCGACTCGTCACACCCGTGATGTACAAGCTCATCCCGCCGACGGGGCACGAGCCGCGCAACATCGAGCGCGGTACCCAACCAGACGCCTCAGGGGTCTTGCTGTAACCAGCCGAGCGTACGCGCGTGCAGGCTCTGCACGTACAGACGCTCGCGGGTCTCCGTCACGGCGGTCGTCTCGGGATACTCGCCAGAGGGGTCCTGCAGATCGCGCACGATCTGCCCGGATTCGGTGAAAGCGATGACATGGCCATACGCCGGCGGCACCGGCCACAGGGCACGGGGTAGTCGCAGCGTCATCGCCCGCAGCCACGGATACGGCGCCATTCGATCGACCACTGCGCTGCGCGGCTTGGTGAAGCCCAGCCAGATCCGACCGTCAAGCCCGCGCATGAGGTTGTCGGGATACCCCGGCAGGTTATCGAGTAGCACCCTTGCCGTTGCATTAACGGTGGCGCGATCGAGCCGGTTGACATCGAGACCCTGCGCGTCAATCGCGATGCGCCACACGCGATAGCGCCCAGTCTCGACGACGAGAAGATGCTGCTCGTCCGCAGTGAGCGCGAGGCCGTTGGCGAAGCTGAAGCCGCGCGCAACGAGTCGAGTCATGCGCGTGGTCGGATTGAACTCGAACACGCGACCCGTGGCTGATTGTTCGAGGATGTCGAGCACGCTAGCCTCGAACGTGCCACCCCAGTCGCTCGGCGCGAAGCGCGTTGAGGCATCGCTGAAATAGACACGCCCATCGCGCGCGATGACCACTGCGTCGGCGTAGCGGATTGGCTCATTGCCAAAGCGCGTGACCACGGGCTCTACTTGGCCTGCGCCGTCGATCCGCAACAGTCCGCGTAGCGCATCGGCAGCGTAGATTTGCCTATTGGCATCGAAATCGAAGCCGAGCACACGACCACCGGTCTGCGCAAAAACTTCGAGCCCATCACCCTCAGGCCGCATGCGCAGGATGCGCCCGCCCTCGACTGCGACATACATGAGACCGTCTGGGCCGATCGCGACGTGCTCGGGCCCGGCGTTACCCGCCAAAGAAATCTGCTGCAGATTCGCGAGTCGGTCGTTAGCAGCGTGCACGCCGACATACCCCGGGATTGCCGGGGCCTGCCATGCGATCGGCTGCACCGGCACAGGCCAGAGCAGCAAATAAGCGCACACGCCGACCCCGAATACAGCGACGACCTGACGCAAGCGCTTCATGCGCGGCAACTCAACCTGCGCTCTCAAGTTCCCACGTCACGAGCGGCGCTCCTCGACGCAGCCAAAAACCGGCGCCGATCTGTCGAAAACCCCGCCGCAGGCGCGTGCGATACCACTCGCCGCTACGCATGAAGACATTCGGGTCGGTTCGCGATTGATCGGCACTCTCGCGCCAATCACGTCGAGTCAGGGCGCTGAAAAACAGCACGCCA
>RGWK01000461.1 GCA_010029775.1 Gammaproteobacteria bacterium | reverse complement strand
CCAGATCCTTGCCGCTGCGGGTACGCACGGACACTTGTTGCGCTGCGACTTCCTTATCGCCTGCCACCAATAGGTATGGCACGCGTTGCAGCGTGTGTTCGCGAATCTTAAAGCCGATTTTTTCGTTACGCAAGTCAGTTTCAACCCGAAGCCCCTGATTTTTAAGGACTTCGGCAACTTCCTTGAGATAGGCGTCCTGCCGCTCGGTAATCCCAAGCAGAACCACCTGGGTCGGCGCGAGCCAGGCGGGCAACTTGCCGGCGTGGTGTTCGAGCAAAATACCGAAGAACCGCTCGAGGCTGCCGAAGATGGCCCGGTGCAGCATGACCGGCGTCTGGCGCTGGCTGTGCTCGTCGATGTAATGCGCACCGAGCCGACCCGGCAGGTTCAGATCCACCTGCAAGGTGCCGCACTGCCAATCCCGACCGATGGCGTCGCGCAACACGAACTCGAGTTTCGGCCCGTAAAAGGCCCCCTCGCCCGGGTTGAGCGTGTAATCGATACCGGCGACCCGTGCAGCCTCCTTGAGCGCCGCCTCCGCCTTGTCCCAGATCTCGTCCGAGCCCACGCGCTTGGCGGGGCGATCAGAAAACTTAATGCGGACGTCATCGAAGCCGAAATCCCGATAGATATCCAGGATCAGGCGCGTCACGGCCACCGACTCCGCCGTAATCTGCTCTGGGCTGACGAAGATGTGCGCATCGTCCTGTGTGAACGCCCGCACCCGCATCAGCCCATGCAGCGCGCCCGAGGGCTCGTAGCGATGCACTTTGCCAAACTCAGCGTAACGGATCGGCAAGTCGCGGTAACTGCGCAGGCCCTGCCTAAAGATCTGCACATGCCCCGGGCAGTTCATGGGCTTGATCGCATAAACGCGCTCATCGGGCGTCTGCGTCGTAAACATGTTCTCGCCGAACTTCTCCCAGTGGCCGGAGGCCTCCCAGAGACTGCGATCCATCAGTTCAGGACCGTTGACCTCCTGAAAACCCGCCGCCCGTTGCTTGTCGCGCATGTAACCAATGAGCGACTGGAACACGCTCCAGCCCTTCGGATGCCAGAACACGGCGCCCGGCGCCTCCTCCTGCATGTGGAAGAGATCGAGTTCCCGGCCGATGCGACGATGGTCGCGCTTCTCCGCCTCCTCGAGGCGGTGCAAGTAGTCCTTGAGGTCTTTGTCGTTCGTCCACGCCGTGCCGTAGATGCGCTGCAGCATCTCGTTGCGTGAATCGCCGCGCCAATAGGCACCGGCGACCTTCATCAGCTTGAACACCTTGAGCTTGCCGGTCGACGGCACGTGCGGCCCGCGGCAGAGGTCGACGAAGTTCTCCTGTGCGTAGAGCGAAATCTGTTCGCCCGCGGGGATCGAGCCGATGATCTCCGCCTTGTACTTCTCACCCATACCCTGGAACAGACGCACCGCCTCGTCGCGGTCCATGACGCGCCGCTCGACCTTGTGGTCGCGCTTCGCGATCTCGGCCATGCGCTTCTCGATCGTCGCGA
>RGWK01000047.1 GCA_010029775.1 Gammaproteobacteria bacterium | reverse complement strand
CGCGTGTCTGCACCACCGCAGCGTGCACCATCGGCGATCGCAGTTCGACTGTCGGGTAAGTGCCGTCGGTACGCACCATCTCAGGGGTATTGCTCATGCGCTCTGTCCTCCGAGTCGTACGAGTTGTTTGCCTAGGTTCGCACCGCGCAGCAAACCGATGAATGCGGCAGGTGCTGCAGGCAGGCCTTCGGCGATGGTTTCGCGATACTTGAGTTTTCCGTCGGCGAGCCAGCCAGCGAGCTCCGTCACCGCTTGCCGGTGATGTTCCTTGAGGTCGAACACGATGAAGCCTTGGATCTTGATGCGGTTGACCAGCACGGAGCGGAAATTGCGCAGGCCGTAAGGTTCGGCAGCGTTGTACTGCGAGATGAGTCCGCAGACGGGCAGTCGCGAGAACGGGTTCATGCGCGCGAGCACTGTGTCGAGGATGTCGCCGCCGACGTTGTCAAAGTAGACGTCGACGCCGTTCGGCGTGGCGGCTTTGAGATCCTCCCGCAATCGCCCGGCCTTGTAGTCGATGCAGGCATCGAAGCCCAAGTCCTCGACCACGTGGCGACACTTGTCGGCACCACCGGCGACGCCGACGACCCGGCAGCCTTTGAGCTTGGCGATCTGCCCCACCACGCTGCCGACGGCGCCTGCCGCCGCTGACACCACTACCGTTTCGCCGGCCTTCGGAGCGCCGATCAGCATCAAGCCGCACCAGGCTGTGACGCCAGGCATGCCGCAGACCGACAGTTGCGCCGCGGCCGGAATCCCGGGCAGCAACTTGCGTAAGCCCGTGCCGTTCGAGGTCGGCATCGATTGCCAGCCAAGATCGCCGGCGACCCGATCGCCCACTGCGAAATCGGGATGGCGTGATTCGATGACCTCGCCCACCACCTCGCCACACATGACGGCGCCGAGTTCAACAGGTTTCACATAGGACTTGCCGTCATTCATGCGGCCGCGCATGTAGGGGTCGAGGGACAGCCACTCGCCACGAATGCGCAATTCGCCCTCCCCGAGCGGCGCGAGCGGTTCCTCGACGATGCGGAAGTCCTCGGGTACAGGCTCGCCGACTGGGCGACGGGCAAGCAGGATACGGGTGTTGTGCATGGTGGCCTTCCGGTGGGTCGTTATCTGATTAAATACTGCGCTATCGATTCTATGTCAGCGCGGCCGTCCTGCATCCGGTCTGCCGCACGTATCGGAGAGCCTGTCTGCATGACGGAACCATCGCGTCCCTCACCTGCTGCCGTGAGCGTCGAGGACCAAGCAATCCATTGGGATGCCGATCTGAGTTATGCGACGTATCTGCAACTCGAGCCGTTGCTGTCGCTGCAGCAGCCACGATCGAGCGCACATGACGAACTCATGTTCATCATCGTGCATCAGGCGTCGGAATTATGGATGAAGCTCGCGATCGCCGAGCTCGCAGCAGCGATGACCGAGATCGGCCGCGGCAATCCCGGGCCTGCGTTCAAGATGCTGGCGCGGGTCTCGCGTATCCAGGCGCAACTGATCGAGTCTTGGGCCGTGCTCTCCACCCTGACCCCGGCGGATTACTCTTCGTTCCGGCACTCGCTGGGTCAGAGTTCGGGGTTCCAGTCGCCGCAGTATCGCCAGCTCGAGTTCATGCTCGGCAATAAGAACCCGGCCCTGATCCGCGCCCACAAGCAGAGTCCTGCGGCCTACGCCCTGCTCGAGCGCGTGCTGCACGAGCCGAGCGTGTACGACCTGTCGCTGCGTCTCTTACACACGAGCGGTATGACCTTGCCGGCCGACATCATCGAGCGTGATTTCTCGGTGCCGTATTCGGCTCGAGGGGAAGTGGAGGCCGCGTGGGCCGAGGTCTACCGCGATCCGCAAGCGCATTGGGATTTGTACGAGCTCGCAGAGAAGCTCGTCGATGTCGAGCATCAATTCCAACTCTGGCGATTCAATCACATGAAGACCGTCGAGCGCATCATCGGCCACAAGCGCGGCACGGGCGGTTCGAGTGGCGTGTCGTATCTGGTGCGAGCACTGGACCTGCGTTTCTTTCCCGAGTTGTGGACCGTGAGGACGCGACTGTGAAGGCCGGCCGCTTGCACGACATCTCGCAGCGTCTGCGAGCCGAGTTGCCGGTGTGGCCGGGCGATGTTCCCGTAGCGGTGGATGTGACCGCGGCGGTGTCTGCCGGCTCCAGCGTGACACTGCATCGCCTGACGGTGTCGACCCAGGCTGGCACCCACGCCGAGTGCTCACGCCACGTTCGCGACGATGCCCCGGCGCTGGATGAACTGGCGCTGTCAGCCTTCATCGGTGAGTGCGAAGTGCGTGATGTGCGTGCAGCGCGGCAGACGGTGACTGCGGCCGATGTGCTCGATCGCTTGCCGGCAAAGGTAGAGCGGGTGTTGCTGCGCACCCTCGGGCAGAGCGATTGGGAGCGGTGGCCTGCGGATTTCACCGCGCTGGCGCCGGAACTCATCGATGCGCTGGCGGCGCGTGGCTGTCGATTGATCGGCACCGATGCCCCATCCATTGATCCGCAAACCTGCACGGCACTGCGCTCGCACCATGCCGCGCATCGCGCCGGCATGGCCATTCTCGAGGGTCTCGTGCTCGATGCGATCCCTGAGGGGCGCTACGAACTCATCGCTCTGCCGCTGCCCATCGTCGGTGTCGAGGCCACGCCGGTTCGTGCCGTATTGCGGGAGTTCGGTTGATGGCCTTCCGCAGCAGAGAGTCCTGTATAGCGCTCGATGAGGCCGATCCGCTCGCGCCGCGCCGGCAGATGTTTGAGCTGCCGCCCGGGGTGATCTATCTCGATGGCAATTCTCTGGGCGCGTTGACGCATGCGGCCGAGCGCCGCGTGCAGCAGACGCTGCGCACCGAGTGGGGTACTGATCTCATCAGGAGCTGGAATACCCACGATTGGATCGAGTTGCCGGCGCGGCTCGGTGCGCGCATCGCGCCGCTTGTCGGTGCCGCACCCGATGAGGTCACCGTATGCGATTCCACCTCGGTCAATTTGTTCAAGATTGCTGCTGCTGCCGCGCGTATACGGGGTCAGCGTCACCGCATTGCAGACCCGCGGCGCTCGAGTTCTTTGGGATCTGTCGCACTCGGTCGGCGCCGTACCGGTGGATCTTGCAGCAGCGAATGCCGATTTCGCGGTCGGCTGCACCTACAAATATCTCAATGGCGGGCCGGGCGCGCCGGCGTTCATGTACGTGCGGCGTGATTTGCAGGCTGACCTTCAGCCCGTGCTGTCGGGTTGGTTGGGTCATGCGCGACCGTTCGATTTTGTCGACGAGTACGTGCCGGCCGCCGGGATGGCACGCCATCGATGCGGTACGCCCCCGATCCTCGCCTTCGCGGCGCTCGAGGGCGCACTGAGCGTGTTTGAAGGGGTCGACATGGCAGTGCTTCGGCGCAAGTCGATCGCGCTTTCGGAATTGTTCATCGAACTCGTCGAGTCGTTCGACGCGGATTTCGACACCGCGCTGGCCTCGCCACGCAATGCCGCGGAGCGCGGCAGCCACGTGTCCCTCACCCATCCGGACGGCTATGCGCTGATGCAGCAATTGATCGCGCGCGGAATCATCGGTGATTTTCGCGCACCCAATCTGCTGCGCTTCGGCTTCACGCCGCTGTATCTGCGCTACGTTGATGTCTGGGATGCCGTGCAGGGACTGCGCGAGGAATTGGAGCGTTGGCGGAAATACGGCCCGTCTGACGTGGTCAGGCAGTCGGTGACCTGAGCGCCGCGCGGTAGCGGTGAAGAATATCTGGAGGCAATCGCATGTCTGTGACAGCAATGGTGATGATCAAGGCGCAGCCCTCGCGCAGTGCGGCCTTGGCGGCGGAGATCGCCGAAGTGAAAGGCGTAAGCGAAGTGTTTTCGGTCGCGGGGCGGTTCGATCTCGTGGCCATCGTCCGTGCCCAGCGCAACGAGGATCTGGCCGACATCGTCAGCGGCAGTATCCATTCACTGCCCGGGATCGTCGAATCGGAAACGCTGATCGCGTTTCGTGTCTACACGCGGCGCGAATTGACCGAGGGCACGGCGCTGTTCATGGATGAGTGAACATCCACGCAGCAGACCGCCCCCTGGGACAATCGTAGTTCGCGTTACAGTTTGCTAGCGGATACCGTCAGCGCGTATCCCGGCTTTGGATTCTGCAGTCCAAGCGTGAGTTTGACCGGTGATGCCGTATCGTCGAGGAACAACACGCCGCCGGCGTTGGTGCCATTGAGTGCGGATTTGTCGCCCTTACAGCCACTGAAACTCAGGCGGGTCGCGTAGGCATTGAAGCGGCTGTCGATTACGGCCACCGAACCGTTGATGACGCAACCGCTGGCTTCTTCTTGCGAAAACAGCACGCCTGTCGCGTTGATATTGATTACGGCGCCATTCGCAGCGTTCTTGTAGTTGCCCGCCACCTTGGCCAGCGAACTGCCACGGGTATAGAGCGTGTCGAAAGCGAGACTGATGTCACCGGTTTTTGGGGTACCGGTCTTGGGCGCCAAAGTCACTTTGCCGTTGATCGAGTTGCCGTTTTTGATCGTAGCCTGGATTTGCACGCCGCCTTGCAAGCCTGCGGCGTTGCCGACGGCGAGCATCGCACTCAGGCGTTCGTCCTTGATGCCCGCAGCGCCAAAGTACTGCGAGCCATCTTGCAGCATGAACACGGCCTGACGATTCTCCGCGATCACTCCGACCAGCGGTTTGCCGGAGAACGGATCGTTGCCACGCCACAGGCCGCCCTGCATCGGGCGCTTGCCGTCCGCCACAATGCCGATGATCGTAGCGGAACTGGTGAAGTTACCTTCAAGCGACAACACGGCCAGTTTCGGGCCTTCCGCCGTCGGCTTGTACACGACGGAGATACTGCAGTCCGCGCCCGGCGCGAGCGCGCTCGAGCACGTGTTGGTTTGCACGAACTGCGCGGCGTCCGGGCCTCCAAGCGTGATCTTGGTGAAACTCAGGGCCGCGTTGCCCTGATTGGTGACTTTGATGGATTTTGCCGCGCTCGAGCTGCCGACGGCCTGCTCTTCGAACGCGAGACGGGGCGTGCTGATGGTGAGGCGCGGACCGTTTGCCGAACCGGTGAAACGCGCGGTGGCGGGTGCACCGATAGCGGCGCCGCCGATCACAACGGCTCCTGCTTTGTCGCCCGGAGTGCGCGGGTTGAACGTCACATTGATGTCGCAGCTTTTGCCGGCCGCGAGCGTTTTGCCACAATCATGCTTGACCGTGAAATCAAACGGATCTTTGCCGGAAGGTAGGAGCGGGCCAAGGTTGAACTCGGCGTTGCCGGTGTTGCTGAGCGTGAGTTTCTGTGCGGCGCTCGAGGAGAGGATGGCTTGGGAGCCAAACGACAGCGAGGCAGGCGTCAGTGAAATCTTTGCTGCTGCTGCTGCGACGGAGCCCGCGAGACTGACGGCGAGTGACTTGTCATTGGTGGCGATGTTCAAAGTGGCTGCCCGAGAGCCCGCGGCGGTGGGCTTGAAAGTCACAGCCAGTACGCAAACCTGATTTTTAGCCAGTGCTTGACGGCAGGGATTCACGACTGAGTAGTCACCTGCAGCCGCACCACTCAGCGTGGCGCCAGTGACTTGGAGTGAACCACTGCCGGAGTTACGCACCGTGACGAATTTCGGCGGTGCCGCACGGCCGATCTCGAGGGCGGAGAAGCTCAGGCTGTCAGGCGATACGGTGGCTATCGGCGCAGTGCTCGGCGCGGACTGGCTCCAGGCAGCGTTCGAACCGAGAACCATCGCAGCCAAGGTGGCGGGCAACACGAGCGTGGCACGACGTAAGCGGTGAGAGTTCATGCGGTATTCCTCAGTCCTGATGCGACCAGCGGAGACAAGTGCTTGATTCTGCAACATCGCGGCTACGACGTGTCAAATCGCTGGCGATGAAGTTTTGTGAAGACTGCAACGGAATGAGATTTTCAGGCCTCAGGCCGAACGGCGCTTGAGATGGATGAGCAGCACGGAGACGGCGGCCGGGGTGATACCGGGCAAACGAGAGGCCTGACCGAGGGTGCCCGGGCGCTGCTCGCTGAGGCGTTGTCGGACTTCGTTCGATAAGCCTGCGACGGTGTGGTAATCGAGATCGCGGGGCAGGGGCAACGACTCATGCTTGCGCTGCCGCTCGATTTCGTCGTGCTGGCGTTCGATGTAGCCGGAGTACTTGGCGCGTACCTCGAGTTGCAGGCGAACGGCAGCCGGCAGTCGATCATCGAGTGCTGCAAGGGCGGGTAGCGGGTCCTGCGCCAGAAAGTCCGCAGCCGCGTCACCGAGCGCCGCCGTGGCAAGCCTCGGCAAGTCGTCGTAACTGACCTCGGGCCTGCGCAGCAGATCGAAGGCCGTTGTGCCTCGCCACCGTGCCTTGTGCAGTCGCGCCACTTCCGCTTCCGTAGCGTCGCGCTTGCGGCAAAAGAAGACCCAGCGCTCCTCGTCGATCAGGCCCATCTGCCGACCGACCTCGGTCAGGCGCAGATCGGCGTTGTCCTCGCGCAGCAGCAACCGGTGTTCGGCGCGGCTCGTGAACATGCGGTAGGGCTCCGAGGCGCCGCGGGTGATCAGATCATCGATCAGCACCCCGAGGTAGGCTTCGGCGCGCGAGGGCACCCAGGGCGCCTCATCGCGGACCCGTCGGGCGGCATTGATACCGGCCACGAGGCCTTGGGCACCTGCCTCTTCATAACCGGTCGTGCCATTGATCTGCCCAGCGAAGAACAGCCCCTCGATGACTCGGGTTTCAAGTGAGCCCTGCAGGTCGCGCGGATCGAAGTAGTCGTACTCGATCGCGTAGCCCGGGCGGGTGATGTGGGCATTCTCGAGACCGCGGATGCTGCGCACGAACTCGACCTGCACGTCGTAGGGCAGGCTGGTCGAAATGCCGTTCGGATAGACCTCATGGGTGGTCAGCCCTTCGGGCTCGATGAAGATCTGGTGGGAGGTCTTGCCGGCGAAGCGGTGGATCTTGTCTTCGACGGAGGGACAGTAGCGGGGACCTACGCCCTCGATCTGTCCGGTGAACATCGGCGAGCGGTCGCAGCCAGCCCGAATGAGTTCGTGGGTACGCTCATTTGTTTCTGTAATGAAACAAGGAACCTGCTTGGGATGCTCTTCGGCTCGCCCGAGAAACGAAAACACCGGCAAGGGGTCATCGGCGTGCTGCGTGGCCATGACGGAAAAGTCGATCGTCCGACCATCGATGCGTGGTGGTGTACCGGTCTTCAAGCGCCCGACCCGCAGCGGTAATTCGCGCAGCCGAGCGGCCAGACGGTTCGACGGGGGGTCGCCGGCACGGCCGCCGGCGTACTGATCGAGGCCGACGTGGATGCGTCCGCCGAGGAAGGTGCCCACGGTCAGAACGACCGCCCGTGCCGCGAATTCGATGCCGGTAATCGTCACGACGCCCGAGACCCGCCCGCCTTCGAGGCGCAGGTCCGCTACCTCCTGCTGGAACAGCGTGAGGTTCGGCTGGTTTTCGAGTTGCTGGCGAATTGCCTGGCGGTAGAGCACCCGATCGGTTTGCGCACGGGTCGCGCGCACGGCCGGACCCTTGCTGGCATTGAGGGTGCGGAACTGGATGCCCGCGCGATCCACCGCCCGTGCCATGCCGCCGCCGAGCGCATCGATCTCCCGAACCAGGTGGCCTTTGCCAATACCGCCAAAGGCGGGGTTGCAGCTCATCTGGCCGAGCGTCTCGATGCTCTGCGTCAGCAGCAGTGTGCGCCGACCCATCCGCGCGGCGGCGAGCGCAGCCTCGGTTCCGGCGTGACCGCCACCGACGACGATGACTTCGAAAGTGCCTGCAGTGTGCATATCAGGGTTGCGATTCTATTCAATCGGCTTCGGTTTGCCATTTGCGGCGTGCGTGTCCTGAAAGACCCGGTCACGCGCAAGATGGCCGGCTGTTGCTGATCCTTGCCCCAGCCGAGCAATCGCCCGGACGTGAGCCGCGCGAGCTCGTCAACTGGGACGGCGATGCCATCCCGTTTTTCGGGCTCGATGTGGACGGCTGGCGTCCCGGAACCCTACGCGCGATGGACGATGCCGCCTTCGGCTTTCCCATTCGCCAGTTGTCGAAGTTGCCGCCCGGTCAGTACCGCGTCCAGGCGTTTCTCAACCGCTACGAAACCTTCCGCATGGGGGACGGACGCGTCCTGAAACTGCCGCCGGACAAAGGCGAGGGTCAGCAATGGCGTGACAAGCCCGGCAATGTGTACTCCAAGCCTGTCACGCTGCGCTGGAACGGCAGCGCGTGGAGCACGGCGAACGGCGCACCGCCGCCGCGGCTCAGTCTCAGCGAGCAGATCCCGCCGGTCGCTGCCTTCAAAGAAACGCCCTGGGTCAAGTACGTGCGCATTCGCAGCGAGCGATTGTCGAAGTTCTGGGGGCGCGACATGCACCTCGCGGCATTCGTCACGCTGCCAGCCGGCTTCAACGACCACCCCTCTGCCCGCTACCCGCTGGCGATTTATCACGGACACTTCCCGGCCAGGCCCTCCACGTGGCGTGAGTCGCCGCCCGATCCCGATCTCGCACCCGAATACAGCAAGCGCTTCAAGCTCGAGGGCTACAACCGCCTCCAGCAGCAACTCGAATGGGAGTTGTTCCAGGCCTGGACTGGCAAGGGCTTCCCGCGGATGTTGTTGGTTGAGATCCAGCACCCGACGCCGTTTTACGACGACTCCTACGGCGTGAACTCGGCGAACAACGGCCCGTACGGCGATGCGATCCAATACGAACTCATTCCGGAAATCGAAAAGCGCTTCCGCGGCATCGGTGAAGGCTGGGCACGGGTTGTCTTCGGCGGCAGTACCGGCGGCTGGATCGCCATGGCCGTGCAGATGTTCTACCCCGACGACTACAACGGTGCGTGGGTGGCCTGTCCTGATCCGATCGACTTCCGTCACTACATGACGGTCAATATCTACGAAGACAAGAACGCGTACTACATGCCGAACCGCTTCAAGCGTACGCCTCGGCCCGCGCATCGCAATTCGCTCGGTCATATCGACACCACCATCGAAGAAAACAATCTTTGGGAATATGCCCTGGGCACCAAGGGCCGTTCAGGCGACCAATGGGACGTCTGGGAGTCGGTGTACTCGCCCATCGGCGATGATGGCTATCCGCGTCGTATCTGGGATCGGCTGACCGGCGAGATCGATCCGGTCACCGCTGCCTACTGGCGCGAGAACTACGATCTTGGGCACATCCTCAGACGCGATTGGGCGCGACTTGGCCCCAAGTTGCGCGGCAAGCTGCGCATCTATGCCGGCGACATGGACAACTACTACCTCAACAATGCCGTGTATGTGGTCGAGGAGTTCCTGCGCAACGCCGAACCCGCAGCCGATGCCGTGATCGACTACGGCGACCGCGACGAACATTGCTGGAACGGCGATCACACCCGGCCGAATGCCGAATCACGGCTGCGCTATGCGCAGATGGTGCTGCCGTGGGCGGCCGAGCGCATGCTTATGACGGCACCGAAGGGGGCTGACCTGCGCAGCTGGCGCTACTGACGAGCGACAAGCCCTTCTTACTTTCGCCAGAAGGCGGCGGTGAACAGGATAAGGACGCTGAAGATTTCGAGCCGTCCGAGGAGCATGGCCACTGTGCAGATCCAGGTCTGCAGGTCCGTCAGCCCTTGGTAATTGCCGGCGGGGCCCGTCTGACCGATGCCGGGGCCCATGTTGTTGACGCTCGCGACCACCGAGGTGAACGCCTCCACCAATGGCAATCCGGTTAGCAGCAGCGCGAAGGTGAGCACGGCGATGGTCTGGAAATAGAGAAAGATGAACGCCAGCACCGAATACGCGATCCGGTCCGGCACCACCTGACCGCCAATGCGGATCGGGATCACGGCCGAGGGGTGAACCAGCAGTTTCATCTCGCGTTGCGCCTGACGCGCGAGCAGCAGCGTGCGGAACATCTTGATTCCGCCGCCCGTGGAGCCGGTGCTGCAGACGATGCACGACAGAAACAGCATCCACACGGGCGCGAAGATCGGCCAGAGGCCGAAATCCTGCGAGACGAAGCCGGTGGTGCTCGCCACGGATACGACATTGAACGCCGAATGCCGCAGAGACTCCAGGAAAGTGGGGTAAGTGCCGCGCAGCGCTAGCAGCAGCGCGATCGCCGGCTTCTGAGTCGCGCCGGTACGGCTCTAGGCTGCGGTTGCGCAGCGCCATGAAGTGACGCGAGAAGTTGAGCGTCGCCACCATCATCAAAACGATCAGTACCATCTCGATGGCGACCGAGTCGAAGGATCCCACGCTGGCGTCACGAGTTGAGAATCCGCCAAGGCCCATTGCCGAAAACGAGTGGCAAATGGCATCCAGCCAGCCCATGCCGGCCGCCCGCAGAGCGATGACGCCGATCGCCGTGATGCCGATGTAGGTCAACCAGAGTGCCTTTGCAGTCTCGGTGATCCGAGGCGTGAGCTTCTCGTCTTTGACAGGGCCCGGTGTCTCGGCGCGGTAGAGTGCCATGCCGCCGACGCCAAGCAGCGGCAGCACGGCCACGGCGAGCACGATGATGCCGATGCCGCCAAACCAATGCAGCGCATGTCGCCAAAGATTGATCGAAGGCTGTAGCGTGTCGAGCCCGGTGATCACGGTCGAGCCGGTAGTGGTGAGCCCGGAGACCGCCTCGAAGTAGGCGTCGGTGAAACTGATCCCGGGCAGCGCGATCATCAGCGGCACTGCCGCCGACAGCGACATCAGAACCCAGGACAGCGTCACCAGCAGGAAACCGTCTCGAGCCTTCAGCTCACGCTTGTAGCGGCGCGTGGCGGCGGCGATGGCGAGGCCCAGCACGATATTGATGGCGGCGGCGATCGCAAAGTCGTCGAAGGTGCCATCCTGCATCACGATCGCGCAGACCATGGGCATGACAAAGGTGACGGCGAAGAACGCCATCATCAGGCCGAGAATGTGGGCGACAGCGAGCATGGCCGCGCGATCGCCGCTCAGCGTCGCCCGGCAGTTTCGCCGAGAAACAGCCGCTCGACCTGATCGACGTGCCGACGGTCGGCAATAAACAGCACCACGTGATCGTCGGTCTGCACCACCGTGTCGTGGTGCGCCATGATCACCTGGTCGCCGCGCACAATGCAGCCGATACGTACGCCCTCGGGCAAAGCGATGTCCTCGATGCGCTGGCCCACCACTCGCGAACTGCGGTGATCACCGTGAATGATGGCTTCGAGCGCTTCCGCCGCACCACGGCGCAGCGAGTGAACTTGCACCACATCACCGCGACGGACATGGGTCAACAGAGAACCGATCGTGATCGTCTGCGGCGAGATGGCGACATCGATGCTGCCGTTCTGCATCAGTTCGGCATAGGACGGCTTGTTGATGAGCGCCATTACTTTCGCGGCGCCCAAGCGCTTGGCGAGCATGGCCGAGAGGATGTTGGCTTCTTCAGAGTTGGTGAGTGCGACGAAGGCATCGCAACTGTCGATGTTTTCCTCGACGAGCAGCTCCTCGTCGGCCGCATCGCCTTCGAGCACGATGGCACTCGTGAAACTCTCGGAGATCTTGCGGGCACGACGCGGATCACGCTCGATGATCTTGACCTGATTGTTCGCCTCGAGCTGCCGCGCCAGCGAAAAACCAATATGACCGCCACCGGCGATCACCACGCGCCGCACAGGCTTTTCTTCCTTGCGCATCTCCGCCATGAACTGACGGATGTCATCGCGGCCGGCGAGGAAAAACACCTCATCGCCGTCTTCGATCACCGTATCGCCCTCGGTCGCGATGCTGCGGCCGTTGCGGTAGATCGCGACTACCCGCGCTTCGGTGTTCGGGATGTGCTCGCGCAGGCTGCGCAGGGCCTGACCCACCAGCAGACCGCCGCGGCGCGCCGACAGGCCGACGAGCCGGACTCGCCCGCCGGCGAAATCGAGCACCTGCAGCGCACCCGGATATCGGATGAGCCGTTCGATGTATTCGGTGACGAGCTGTTCCGGGCTGATGAACACGTCTACCGACAGCGCCTCGGC